>SZPB01000028.1 GCA_030263535.1 Cytophagia bacterium CHB2 | reverse complement strand
ATTCCTGGCTCGGCCTGCCGAACAACCAAATTGCGCCTTCACGCGTCGTTGCCAACGTTGGGAATTCCCAGCTTTGCATCTCTGTTTGCGCGGCGAGATCTTTATCCGGCATGGCAGCGGTGGGCGCAAACAATTTCTTGCCGTCCCAATAACGCAACTCCAGCCAGCGCGGAATATCCGGCTTGCCGGAGGCATCTGCGTTGCTGTGCCATGCCAGCCACAAACGATTTTGCGCATCAACACTCAAAGCTGGGCACTGTTCCAGCGTTGCGCTGTTGGTAAGATTCCACGTTTGGGAGGCTTGATCCAGACGGCGCAGAAAAATGTCGTAGTTGTACTCGCCGAGATACCCATCCCACGCGCACCAGATTTCGCCGTTCGCGCCCACGGCCAAAGCCGGGCGCATTTGCCGGTGCGGCGCTGAAAACACAGCTTGCGGCCTGCTCCAGCGTCCGCTTTCGCGCACGCTGAACATGATTTGCGCCGTATCCGCAATCATTCTTTCCCACGCCAGCCAAAGACGGCCTTTCGCATCGCACGCCATGGCCTGCCGCCAGTTTCGGGCGCTGCCGGTGCTAACCACTTCCATTTGCCCGGGCCGGCCTTCATTTACTGGCAGCACAACGACCTCAATCGCATTCTGATTTTTTCGCGCCCAACTCACCCACAACATTCCTTCCGGAGAAACCGTCAGGCGAGGGCGATAAACGATGTCAGCGCGATCCAAAACCAGTGAATCCACCCAGACGCCGTCGCGATACATGCGCAGCACGATGATTTCCTGCGGTTCGTCCATTTGTTGATAAACGATCGCCAGGGTGCCATCTTCCGCAAGGGCCAGGTCGGGATACTCTGCAAGCGGATTCGCAGGAAGAAGGGCGCGAATTTTAGGCTCAGGGAGAGATTTGGATTTTTGAGCAAGAAAGAAGCTGCTGATCAGCAGTAGAAGGGCAAGCACGAGCATTTTGCGAAGGGACATTGTGACGTTCACTTAATGAGGTATCTCCGTTAAGATGCGATGGGTTTTATGAATTTGAAAGCCGGCTCATATTGCGCAAATTCGAGGGCTTTGTCAAGCGGGGAAATCTTCTTTTGAAGAGCCTAGCCGGGTGAATGATGCCAGGCAAAGCGAACAAGCCCCCGTTGCCTAAAAATATTTATTTTAGTGCTTGTTTTCCATCCGGCGTATTCGTATGTTTCCGCCCACGCATCAATAACGGGCTGCGAAAGGCGTCTCTCATTCACGCGCCTCAGAGCGGCGGCATAGATTTGATGCGTCTGGTGGCAGTAACGTCGGTTTCCCGGCCGTGTGATGTCACCAACAACAGTGGTTTTTGCCGAAATTCTTCATTCTCATCTCTCCTGTGCAGCGACGTTCCGCACAGAGTCCCTACCCTACTGCCGCTGGCATTGGTGGAAGTGGTCAAGAGCTGACCCGAAGACAAAGAGATTCCCGAGCCACGGTAGACGAAATTTTTCCATTCATTAATTGATTCCGGAAGACGGTGAACTCTTTGCACTTTCTCGCCGTGATATTTTCATTTCATAAGGAACTCTATGTCGTTTCAACAATTCGGCTTGCACGCCGATTTGCTCAAAGCGCTTGACCGGCTGGGCTACCATCAACCCACACCCATTCAAGAGCAGGCCATTCCGATCGCACTCACCGGCCGCGATCTCATCGGCTGCGCTCAAACCGGCACCGGCAAAACCGCAGCCTTCGCCTTGCCAATTCTAAACAAACTCCATCCGATCATGAGCGGAAAAATTCGCGCATTGATCTTGACGCCCACGCGCGAGCTGGCGGCTCAGATCAATGAAGTCTTGCAAGGCCTGATCGCCTATACCAAGCTTTATTCCGCCGCGATCTACGGCGGCGTCGGTATGCCGCCGCAGGAACGCGCTCTGCGCCTCGCCACGGACGTTATCGTGGCCACGCCCGGCCGCTTACTCGATCATATGAAGAACGGCGTCGGCCGCTTCGACGGGCTGGAAGTGCTCGTGCTGGATGAGGCCGATCGCATGCTGGATATGGGTTTTCTGCCCGACGTCAAGCGCATTATCGCGCGCTTGCCGCAGCAACGGCAAACCATGATGTTTTCCGCCACCATGCCCAAAGAGATTTTTCAACTCAGCCAGCAAATCCTGCGCGACCCCGCCACGGTTCAAATCGGGCGACAAGCCGCGCCGGCAGAAGGCGTGAGCCAGTCGGCTTATCCGGTGGCGCACCATCTCAAAACGGATTTGCTCATGACGCTGCTCGGGCAATACGAAATGGAGTCGGTTCTGATTTTTGCTCGCACCAAGGTTCGCACCGAACGCCTGGCGCGCCAGTTGAAAGAAAACGGCTTCAAAGCCGCGCATATTCACGGCGACCGCACCCAGGGCCAGCGGCTAGCGGCGCTCGAGGGATTCCGCGACCGGCGCTATCGCATTTTGGTGGCAACGGATATTGCCGCGCGCGGCCTCGATATCGACGGAATTTCACACGTCGTAAATTATGACGTGCCGGTCCAGCCGGAGGATTATGTGCATCGCATCGGCCGTACGGCGCGCGCCAAAGCCGTGGGCGAGGCCCTGACTCTGGTTGCGCCGGCAGAAGAAATTTTTCTCACCGCCATACAACATCTGACCAAAATCAAAATTCCGCGCCAAAATATCGCGGAATTCGATTACAGCCGCGCCTCGACCACCCCCCCGGAAGAGCGTGGACGCCGGCAAAACAATTTTACGCGTCGTGGTTTTTCCCGGCGACCCAACGGCAACGGGCGTTCCGCTGCGGCGGGACACAGTAGAACCAAATCCCGCAGCCGCCGGCCGGCATTCAATTAGTCATCAGTTTCACTCATGCTGTTCACATTTAATTTCAGGATGGTCCTTTTATGAAGCTTTTCGTTGGAAATCTCTCCCGCCGCGTCACCTCGGATGCGTTGCAACAAATGTTCGAAACGTTCGGCCAGGTGGCTTCGGCTGAAATTATCAAAGATAAATTCAGCGGTGAATCCAAAGGCTTTGGCTTTGTGGAAATGCCCACCAAAAGCGAGGCGGATGCAGCCGTGAGCGGACTGAACGGCCGCGAAGTCGACGGGAAATCCCTTAACGTCAACGAGGCCCGCCCGCGCACCAATGATCGTCGTCCGAGCGGCGGCGGTGGCTTTGGCAATCGTGGCGGCGGCGGCGGCTATGGCGGCGGACGCCGTTCTTATTAATTCGTGCAATACATTTCTTGCTGAAACGCGATAGGATTAGGGCAGCGAAGACTTCGTTGCCCTAAAGCTTCGCGCTGTTGCCCGACTCACAAAGCATGTCCCACAGCATCACCGCAGACAAAACCAGGGATATCGAATTCGCTGCAATCTTCGCCACCTATTGATTGGCGCGTTCATATACCCGGTGTTAGAGTGGCTTCGGGCGCTCTGATTTTCGCAGGGATTGGTCATGCAAAAGCTCATTCGAGTGTTCATTGTCGATGACAATCGCTTGTTGCGTGAAGGCCTGGTTTCCATGCTGGCGGAGCAGGAGGATATTATTGTCATTGGCGCGGCGGCAAGCGGGCGCAAGGCGTTAGAACAAATCAAAAACTTGCGCCCGGAGATCGTGCTTATTGATATTGGCATGCCGGGAAAAAATGGCATCGAGGTGACACAAGAGTTGCGCCGGGATTTGCCGGAGGCCAAAGTGATCATTCTCGGCATGGTCGATTTGACCGGCGAAATCATGGCGTGCATCGAGGCGGGGGCTGCGGGATATGTTTTGAAAGAAGCCTCGTTTGACTATCTGGTTGAAACCATTCGCTCGGTTCACTGCGGAGAGTCGGTCGTTTCGCCCCAGATGGCGGCCTCACTCTTTTCACGCATCGCGGAGCTGGCCGCTGAACGCCTGCCGAGAATCCCGCCAAGCCCCGTCAAGCTGACCACACGTGAATTGGAAATCATTAATGTGATTGCTGAGGGGTTGTCCAACAAAGAAATTGCCCAGCGTCTCTCCATCGAAGCCCAAACCGTAAAAAATCACATCCACAATATTCTTGATAAGCTCCACCTGCATACCCGCCTTGAAACGGTGGAATATGCTCGCGAACGGAACCTGCTTAAAGAGAAGCAGGAGTAAAATGCCTGGCCGGCTGAGAAAAATTGCCGGCCTCCTCCCCTCGCAACAAATTCCAAGATATTACGCCTCGTCGTTTCCATATTCTCTTCACCTGTTCGACTACTGCAAAATTAACTCCCCAACGTGCATCCCGCAAGCGCCACAACCCAGTCCGGGCCCACGGCATAACAACAAGACAAACAGAAAATCCTGAGCCGAGGTACTAGGACTTTCATCTATAAAAATCCGCTGGGGTCTATCATTGTAGTAGTCCAACCCTAGACCCTTTTTGAACCCTCAGGTCTATTGTTTCCCTGCCTTTACTTGTCGTTATTGCTACATCGAAAACGCACAGCATCCAGCCACGTGTGTCAACGATGAAAGCGTTGGCGGGGATCCGGCTGCAGATGCCAAGATTGGAGGTCGTTAAAAACAGCGTTGCTTGCCAGCCGGATCACGGAGAAGCTTGGAATCTTCACATTACGGATCGCACGTTTTATCAACCGATAAGGAGTTCACATGAAGCGGATGACGTTATTTACATTTTTGATTGTATCGCTGATCGCCTGTAACCAGGCTCATACACAATAACCCCCCTAAGGAGTTTCTAAATGAAACGTTTGACATTATTTGCATTGTTGGCGGTATCGCTTTTAACATACAGCCAGGCCTCGGCCCAATTTGGCAATCCCAACGTCGCGCTCGGCCTTGCCGTGGGCGGCGCCCAGGGTCACAATAGCAGTGCCGACAAATGGGGCATGCAGTACCGCGGCTTTTTGCAGTACAAAATCATTTCTCCACTTTTGTTGGGACAGCTTGGTGTGGGATACACCGAACTTCAAGCGGACGGCGTGTATTCCGCACAAACGGTGATGGCGGACAATAGACTGCTTTTCGTCCCTTTTTCTTCAGAGAGTTTTAATCCGTTTTTATATGGTGGATTTGGCGTATCCAAAGCCATCGATAAAAGCAACACCGATTTTTTGCCGATGATCCCGCTGGGAGTCGGAATCCAAACCCGGCTCGGCAGCCAGGCGGTATTGCAACTGAGCGGTGGGTATAATTTATCGTTGTCCGATAAATTAGACGGGCGCCAACGCTCGGATACCGACCTCAATGATGTTACGAACAAGAAGCAAGATGGATTTTTTGGCTTTAGCGCCGGATTTATGTTTGCCGGACCGAACGTGAACGCCGATCGCGATCATGACGGTTTGACGAACAAAGTGGAAAAAGAATTGGGCACCGATCCCAAGAATCCTGATACCGACGGCGATGCTTTGAGCGACGGCGCCGAAGTCAATCAGTACAAATCCGATCCTTTGAAGGCGGACACCGATGGTGATGCTTTAAGCGATGGCGCTGAAGTCAATCAGTACAAAACCAACCCCTTGAAGGCGGACACCGACGGCGATGGCCTGGCCGATGGCGCTGAGGTGAACAAATACAAATCCGATCCGTTGAAAATCGATACGGACAACGGCGGCACGAACGACGGCGCCGAAGCGGCACGCCTGTCCAACTTGTTTGATCCCGCGGACGACATTCAGGAAAGAATTGTCATGCAGGATCGGCTTGTCATACAAGACCGGCCTGCGGTAAAAGATACGGTTGTTATACAAAATCGGATCGTCCTCGAAAAGGGGAAGAAAGTCGTCCTGGAAGGAATCAATTTTGAATTTGGCAAAGCCACGCTGACCAGCGATTCGAAGCCCATTTTGGAAGATGCTTATGCCGCTCTCGTTTCGAGTCCGGAGGTGCAGGTGGAGATTTCCGGCCACACGGATTATGTGGGCAGTGACGCCTCGAATCAGAGACTCTCGCTGCGCCGCGCGCAAACCGTGAAAAATTGGCTGGTGGAAAGAGGCACAGCCGCAAATCGCATGAAAACGGTCGGCAAAGGTGAAAGTGAACCCGTAGGCGACAACGACACCGATGCTGGTCGTGCGGAAAATCGACGTATCGAGTTTTATGTGCAGCAATAGCAGGCGGTAAAAATCAAAACTGACCGGCCACTTCACGTGATCGGTCAGTGGCTTTAAACACTCTCAAAATCTTAGGAGAAAATTCATGACAGCTTTTCTGGTTTACCTCGTCGTTGGCGGCATCATTGGTTGGATTGCCAGCATCGTCATGCACACCAATGGGCAGCAGGGCGTCCTGCTTAACATCGTCGTGGGCATTGTCGGCGCTTTCATTGCCGGCTACGTGTTGACACCGCTGTTCGGCATTTCGACCATCGGTCAGGGCAATTATGGTCTGCCGGCTATCCTGGTTTCGCTTTTTGGCGCCATCATCCTGCTCGCCGTCGTTAACATGCTTCGGCGCGGCACGGTACGCTAACCAAGTCAGGTAAAAAGCCGGACTCAGGGCCTGCGGCAATGTCTAAAGTCGCGCGAATGCAGGGTAAGGAAATCGTAGACGTTAAGGATGACGACGCCGTCCGAGAGCCGGATTCTTTTGCGAAAAAGACGAAGGCGCTCGGACTGTTTTTTAACTATCATCATTTCAAAAGGAGTTTATCATGTCAAGATTGAAGCGAAATCTCGCAGCACTCTGTTGTCTACTCATCGCTCTGCCGGTGCTGGCGCAGGACGGCGCGACCAAAGCGGAAAATAAACTGAAGGAACATTTCAACGGCGTTGCGCTTCAGGTAAAGAAGGAACATAATCCGGTCGAAAAGAGAGAAATCTTGAACCGGAGTTTTGAAAAAGTATTCAAAGCGGCTGATACCATTGAACGGATGCCGGCTTTCTCCTCCAGCGACCTGCAAGTGGTGGCCGAGCTGCGCAACCGGACTCAGGAAAAATTCAACGAGCTGAACGGGTTGAACAACTACCAGCAAGTCAGTGATGCTCAACTCGACCAGTTCGCCGATTATGTCGTCCAGGACATGGAGCAGGCCAGACCCGTCACGATTGTCACGACGACCACTGTGCTGATCATCATTATCCTCGTGCTGCTTCTGGTTTAATGGAAACTGGCAAAAAATGTACAACGTGCCTTGGGCCTGAACGCTGGAGGTATGAGCATGAAGCCAATGACTGCCGTTGCGTTGCTGTTCGTCTCGCTCGTTCTTATTTCGTGTCATCGAAATTACGGGGTCCGGCGAGACACGTCAGTCTCCGGGATCCATGAATCCGAAAGTAAGAGTACGCTCGTCTTTTTTATCCATGGCGACGGGAGCTACACCTATCACGACCAAAAAGGCAAACGGTTCGAAGCTGACAAGGTTATTCTGCAACAAGCTATTGCAGTTGCGGAAAGTAATGCCCACGCCGAGGTGTTCATCTTTCATCAAAAGCCGAAGAGAAAATGGCTGTTTCTCATCAAGCGGACGGACGGCTCATTTTACTATTTTCGCAACGGCGTGCAGTTGGCGAGCGGATCGTATCATCGCCGCACGCAGTTCTCCGAGCTGGACAGCGAAATTGAAATCTTCAAGACTTATCGTAACCCGGGCGCACAGGAAAGGGCGTCCGGATTTCTCTATTTTGGCCACTCCCTGTCGGAACTGAACCGGGAGACTTCACGCCAAAGTATGACCGCGCACGGACTCGCGCAGGGACTATCGTGCCTGGTATCCGAAGTCGATCCGAACCTGATGAAGTTCGATTTGGTGGTGCTCTCCGCTTGCTACAGCGGAACGCCGGGGATCGTGACCGAGCTTGCTCCCTATAGCCGCTATATACTGGCCTCCGCCGAGGATCTGCATCTGGCTTATTTAGATATTGAGCCGCTGCGCCGCTTTGGCGAGGTCGGATTTTCCGAAGTACATCGCTTTGCCAAAGAAATAGCCTCGCAGTCTTTTGCGCGACTCAAAGAGTGGACCCAAACATCGATTGCGCTTGCCGTTTACGATACCGATAAACTTGCGCCCTTACTGCAAGAGGCGCTAGGCCGTCGACCCGTTGGCTTGGCGCGTCAATCCCAAAACTCCCCTCAGCCGGCGCCGCCAAAATATTGCGATTGTTTGGATATATCGTCCGCCGCTGCAGAAATGCCCTCTTCCGGCGTGGAGGTCTATTATCAGCCGCCGCGCTTTGGCCGTTTGAAAAACAAAACGAAACACTCGGGCTGGGCTTGTTGGGAAGTGACAAACAAATAAGCGCGAACGAATCTACCAGCACACCGTTTGATGTCAGACGCACTAGGCCTGCAATCGTTAGATTACAGGCCTTGCAAATTTGGGGTCCTTTATTTTCACATTGCAATTTGCATCAGGCTTTTTATTATTGTGATACTCTATTTCTAATCTCCGATAATCATGACCAGAACTGTTAAATCGTTTCAGTATGCAGGCAACTCTGGCTTTAGGCTTAGAAAGAATAGCCGGCGCATACTGTATTACCCCCCAGGAAGATGACTTTGTATGAATGAACCCATTCGCGTGTTCATTGCGGACGACAATCGCTTGCTCCGGGAAGGCCTGGTTGCCATGCTGGCGGAGCAAGAGGGGATCGTCGTGATCGGCGGGGCGGCAAGCGGCCGCAAAGCCATCGAAGAAATCAAAGACCTGAACCCGGAAGTGGCGCTGATTGACATTGGCATGCCGTCCAAGGACGGAATCGAAGTGACGCAAACGTTGCATCGCGACATGCCGGAAGTCAAAGTGATCATCCTCGGCATGTGTGATTTGGCCGCTGAAATCATGACGAGTATTGAAGCCGGGGCCGCCGGCTATGTTTTGAAAGAAGCTTCATTTGACACGCTGGTCGAAACTATACGCGCGGTCCATCGCGGTGAATCGTTCAGCTCGCCGCAGGTGACGGCCTCGCTGTTCTCGCGCATCGCGGAGCTGACCGGCGAACGCGTGCTGAAAATACCGCTCAGCTCTGTTAAACTGACGCCGCGCGAGGTGGAAATTATAAAGCAAATTGCCGAAGGGTTGTCCAACAAGGCAATCGCCCAACAGCTCTCCATCCAAACGCAGACGGTGAAGAATCACATCCACAATATTCTCGACAAGCTGCAATTGCACAACCGTCTCCAAGCGGTGGAATATGCGCGCGAAAGAAAATTGCTGAAAGAGAAGTAGCGATACTGACCACTCATATGGCAACCGCCCGTTTCTGAGATTGCCGCCCATACAACTTCTGTAGCAATAGTACCAAAATTTCCCCGCCCAGAGTACCAGTACTTTCCCCTCCAAGAATTCGCTCAGGTCTATTTCAAAATAGTCCCGCTGCTAGACCATTTTTGAACCCTTAGGTCTATGGTTTATCGGCTTTAACATGTCGATATTGCCCACGTTGATTTAACATCTAAACTCATCGTCTGGACGCCGGTTGCTTATGTTGATCATGGTTTTTGCACCCTGCAACGGTTGGGCTAGCGTAACCTGGCGGTTATTCAGGAAGATAACAATGCACTCAAAAATTAAAGTGCTCTTGGCGAGCCGGCCCAAGCTGCTCTCGGAAGTGATCCGATACCTGGTGTCGCGCCAACCGGATATGGAAGTGGTTAGCGAAGTGCTTGATCCCCTTGAGCTCTTGCTTGCCGTCAAGGCCACCAACGCGGACGTGGTCATTGTCACGCCGCTCCCCGCGAACGGGGAACCGCATATCTGCACCCAGTTGCTGGCAGCGTATGCGCAATTAAAAATCGTGACGCAGTCGGCAAAAGGTGAAGCTGCTTATTTGTACCAAACCGGCTCACCAAAGCAGTGCATCGACGAGCCTTCCGAGCAGTTGATTCTTGGTGCCATCCGGAAGTCTTTGCAGGATAAAAAGCAAACCACGGGCGACGGCAACGAATAACCTGCGACCATGTTGCCAGGCGCTTTGGGTTGGCCATTTCAGCCGCAAAACTGAATGCCCCCATCGATCAACAGTATCATCGGCGTACAGATGCTCAGGGCAAGCCGTACTTTGTGCTGAAAGCAAAGAACGGCGAAATCATCGGCAAGAGTGAATCGTACTCCTCGACGGCCGCGATGGAAAGGGGTATTCAGTCGGTCATGTCGAATGCTCCTTTGGCTGCGATCGAGCAGGTCAACCAGCCGGAATGAATGGACAAGCCGGAATCCCCAAAAGCTGCGCGCAAAAGCGCTCAGACGCAAACACCCATGCTTTTTGGAGTGTGATGATGCCTTATAAAACGAGACCCCAACTCACAAGAGAGAATGCCACCTTGCGAGCGCGCTTGGCCAAACTGGAGGACGGTTGGCCGGCCAGCCCGCCGGCAGAGGGGCTCTGCTTGAGAGTGGCACGATCGCGCCCAAGCACGCAGAAGAGTTACTTCAAAACAGGCTGGAACACCGCGCGACAGCTCAGCACATCTCTCCGGTGGGCGTTTGGGATTCGAACATTCAGGAACAGGCACATCACACAACAACAAATGGTAAGCTGGCTAATATGGCGGGCTTGGTGCAAGAATTCACGGAGCGCAAGCAAATCGAGGAGGCGCTGAAGGCTTCCGAAGTTCGCTACCGGCGGCTCTTCGAGACGGCGAAAGACGGCATCATCATTCTGGAGGCGGATACCGGACAGTTAATCGACGTCAACCCATTTCTGGAAGATATGCTGGGTTATTCTCACGAGGAATTGCTAGGCAAGACGCTCTGGGAAATCGGCGCCTTCAAGGATATCGCCGCCAACCAGGCCGCTTTTCGGCAATTGCAAAGCCAGGAGTATATTCGCTACGACAATCTACCGCTGGAAACCAAGGGACAGCAGAGCCGGCAGGTGGAGTTTGTGAGCAACGTCTATTGGGTCGATGGCAGAAAAGTGATTCAATGCAACATTCGCGACATCACCGCACGCAAGCGCGCGCGAGAAGAGCTTGCGGAAGGCCAATGACGACCTTTTGGCCTTGGTGACGGAATTGCAGAAGCGCGACAGTGAAATGAAGTTGCTCAACCGCATGAATGATCTGCTGCAGACATGCACGACACAGGAAGAGGCCTATCAGGTGATTGCCCTGATGGCAGGTGAACTATTCGTCGGGCAAAGCGGGTGTCTGGCGATCTTGCATGCCTGGGATCAATACCTTGAGATCGTCGCGCGCTGGGGCGAGGAGGCGACGGTGGAGTCCATCTTCGCATTGGAAGATTGTTGGGCGATGCGGCGCGGTCAACCTCATGTCGTCGTGAATCCGGCGGCGGGTTTGCTGTGCCGTCATTTTGTCCATCAACCGGTTTCGGGCTACTGCTGTGTGCCGTTGACCGTACAAGGCGAAACCCTGGGGCTGTTGTGTCTCGTCGGTGTTGCCGTCAGGACGGGCGAGCATCAGATGAGCCAGCAACAACTGGTCGTAACGGTGGGCGAAGCGGTCAAGCTGTCTTTGTCCAACTTGAGACTGCGAGAAAAACTGCGCGAACAGGCAATCCATGATCCGCTGACCGGCCTTTTCAACCGGCGCTACTTGGAGGAAACTCTGCCGCGCGAGCTGCATCATGCCCGGCGCGGGAATTCCTCCTTGTGCCTCGCGATGCTCGACCTCGATCACTTCAAGCCATTCAACGATACTTTTGGGCACGAGGCCGGCGATTTGCTATTACGTGAGCTGGCGCAGGTGCTGCGGGAGAAGCTGCGCCAGAGCGACATGGTGTGCCGCTATGGCGGCGAGGAGTTTGTGCTGGTTCTGCCCGATTCCTCGCTGGCCAACGCCTGGCAGCGTGTGGAGCAGATTCGCGTGCTGGTTAGGGAATTGCAGATTCGGCATAGCGAGCAACTGCTGGGGAGGATGACCGTGTCGGTCGGCATCGCGAAGGCGCATGACCACGGCTCCACCACACGTGAATTACTGCGCGCGGCTGACGAGGCCTTGTATGCCGCTAAGCAGGCCGGGCGTGACCGCGTCGTGGTCTACGAAATGAGAAACTAACCGGAGTAAAGTCAAAACACCTTTAGCTAAAGGAGAAGAACCATGTCTGTCGCTCGAGTAACTGAAATCACCGCGACCTCTGCCAAAAGTTTTGAGGATGCCATTCAAATGGGAATCGCGCGAGCCAACAAGACTTTGCAGAACGTCAAAGGCGCCTGGATCAAGGACCACAAGGTGGTGGTCGAAAACGGCAAGATCAGCGCATTTCGCATTGTGATGAAGGTCACGTTCGTTCTCAATGACTGAGCAGGAAGCCGGAATCGGGTTGTTCCCTACGGCCGGCGGTGGGCTCAGCAATGGCCTTCCGGGAATGCCGTTCTCAGCGTTCTTGCATTGCACGGCTTCGCGCGCCAGATCGCATGGATGGTTTGAAGAATGGCTCTGACGAGGCATTTGTCACCGGAGCCGCCGGCTTAATTTCTCCTCGACCGAACAACCGGAAACTATTTGTCCGCTCCACCGGCGTAAGCAGGAACACGAATTCGGTGGAGGCCAGGAAGGGCTCAAGGACGAGCCGTTCCCGTCGCGAGATCAGAAAGGACTAAAGTCAAAAAACCTCTTTGGCTAGCGGGAGGAGAATGATCATGTCGAAAGAGCCGCATCACGAGTTGCTCAATCTGGGTCTTGGGAAGCGGTATGCTGAGTTGCTGAAGGCGACAGGAGTCGCCAGTGTGCCGGAATTGGCCGAGCGGCATCCGGAGAATCTGCATCTGTGCTTGGTTGTGACCAATGAAGAAAAAAAACTGGTGCGCAAACTGCCAACCCTGTCAAAAGTCGCGGCGCGGGTGGAACAAGCCCGAAATTCTCTGACAGCATGATAGGGTTGGACAAAGCGCGGAAATTGTTACCTCCCGAAGTATTTTCACAAAGGATGCTATTTTTAAAAGGAGTACACCTCATGAGAAAAACAGTACGGATGTTGTTGGGCGCAGCCTTGCTGGTCACCAGCATGGGTTGCGGCTTGAGTAACAAAGCCAAAGGCGGGGCGATCGGCGCGGGCGCGGGCGGTGTTGCCGGCGGCCTGATCGGACGCGCCGCCGGGAACACGGCGCTGGGCGCGATCATTGGGGCCGCGGTCGGCGGAACCGCCGGCGTCATCATCGGCAATCACATGGATAAGCAAGCCGAAGAGATGAGAAAAGACCTCGAGAATGCAAAAATCGAACGCGTCGGCGAGGGCATCAAGATCACGTTCGACTCCGGTATTCTCTTCGAGACCAATTCCTCCAATTTGCAATCGGTGGCGCGAGCGAACATCGAGAGTTTGGTGAAGATCCTGAACAAATATCCGGACACCAACATTTTCATCGAGGGAGATACCGACAGCGAAGGCACGGACGAATATAACCAAAAATTGTCGGAACGCCGTGCGCAAGCGGTTGCCGACTATCAAAGGGGCCTCGGTATAGACGGCGCCAGGATTTCGACGGTGGGCCTGGGTGAGTCAAACCCGATTGCTTCAAACGATACGGTTGACGGTCGCCAGCAAAACCGGCGCGTTGAAGTTGCCATTTTTGCGAACGACAAGCTGAAGGCGGCGGCGCAAGCGCAAGCCGGTACAGATTGAAATTGTTGCAGGGGCTTGAGCTCCTTGATGGATGCAGTTTCGACCGTTACTGCCTCATGAAAATACGAAACGCTGAATCGGGAGCTCAAGCACTTTCTTTTAACGCGAACCGTGATGCCGGAAACGCGGCAGCAAAAAATGCCGACAGCACAGTATTCGCGGCGAATGCACTAATCAACAAAAATGAAAAGCAGGAGACCAAAGCGATGCGAGACTTCCCCTCTTTCATAGAAATTATTTTGGCGCAAGGGGTTTTACAGCAATGTGGTTATTACCATAGCCCGTTAGATGGAAACTTGGGCAAATCCGCTCGCCAGGCGCTCAAGGGCTTTCAGAAAGACAATGGGCTTGCCGCTACCGGAGTTTTGGATGAAGAGCTTTTTCGCACGCTGCTGGCTTGGCAGGAAGCGAAGGCGTATGTCACAGATGCTTAGCCTGGAATCTGATGAACAAGGAGGTTGCAACGATGAAACCAATTCGGTTACTCGCCGCCGCGCCGGTTCTTTTGATCATGACTTGTTCTCTGTTCACTGTTTGCGGCGATCGTACACAGAAAGTCTCGGACGCAGATCTGCGTCGGGAAAAATATAAATTTGAAAGTGTGATGGCGGCAAAGTTGGTTGTATACCGCCGGTCATTGCATCAAATGAACGCGCGGGCCGAAAATGCTTCCTCGCAGTTCAAAGTGGGAACAGACCAACAGAGCGCAGAGCTGGAAAGACAGTTAGCAGCGGCAGAGAAAAATCTCACGGCGTTGGACGCCTCGAGCAAACAGGGCTGGATAGACATGAAACCCGGCCTGGAACATGCCTTCGATGACCTGGGGAAGTCCTTTGAACAAGCAACCGCACGATTCAACACTCCGCTGATGCACTGATTCGTCCTTATGCCCCGGTTGTGGCATTGCTGGAGCACCGGCCTTTGCGGCATCGTTAGCAACAAAAAATGAAACAATCAATTAGCAAAGCTTTTGCAGACCAGCCAGGATATTCTCCCCCAAATGCGGCAAAGTCGTTCCAGCCACGCCGAACAAGTGGAAATCATCGATTTTTATGAATGGTGCGCCGGAACATCTGCAGTTTGTGTTTGATAACGATTATATATTAACAGCAGGGGAAAATTAGTTTCGGCCGTACACTTTGAATTCTTCATTACAAAGGAGATGCAATGACTTTAACGACAAATATGACGCTGGTTGATTTTCTGTTGTTGTTGCTTGTTGCCGGCGTCTGCGGCGCCATTGGCCAGGCCATCTCGGGCTACTCACGCGGCGGCTTTCTGGTCGCCATCGTGCTGGGCTTCATTGGCGCGTTTATCGGTGTGTGGCTTGCAGCCAAGCTCGCGTTGCCAGAGCTTTATATGCTGCGTATCGGCGCGACGAGTTTTCCCATCATCTGGTCCATCATTGGCGCGACATTATTCGTAGCCGTGGTCGGCTTGATTAGCTCGCCGCGACGGCGAATTATCGAATAAGGTATGGCGATTGAAGCACCTGCCGGATTTTACGTCGCACCGGTTCCTCTCGCTTCTCATTGGAGTGGGCGGACACGAGTTGTCCTCCCAAGAAAGCAAATGCAACCGCCACGAGCAAACCTCGGGGAAGAGTTACCCATTCTGATGAAGCCCGGGAGTGACGGCTTGAAGAAAGTTATTGCATCGCCAATCCTGATACAACAACGTCGCGTTTGGGACTTTACCATGTTTTTTGTTGCTGTCATCCTATTGGGATTGTGAAGCTCCAGACTCACTATCGATTTGAGCCACATTCGCAATGCTTCACAAGATTCTTTCTGACAGTTAAATGATGTCAGTCATGACTCATCATTTCGTACTAATCTTCTAACCTCTAACATTCGGCGGCACAGTCGCCGTAAAGGAGTCGAATATGCTTTGGACCATCGCTTTGATTCTTGTGGGCCTGTGGCTGCTGGGATTTTTCGGCGGCTATGCGGCGGGTGGACTAATTCATGTGTTGCTGGTTATCGCCATCATCGTGGTGGTGTTCAGAGTCATTCAGGGACTTAAAGTGCTGTAGCCAGTTCCACGCAAAAGACTCTACAACATTTGGGAGATCAATCATATGAAACCGATCATGCTTATCGGGCTGGTTCTCATCGTGCTCGGCGCCGCGGTGCTCGTTTACCAGGGCTTCACGTACACCAGCCGTGAGAAGATTATTGACATTGGTCCTCTGCAAGCCAGCGCCGACACGCAAAAGACCATCCCGGTGCCTCCCCTCGTGGGCGGGTTGGCAATTGTCGGAGGATTTGTCATGGTTATCATGGGGAGCAGGAAGTCGTAGTTCATCGCGTCGCCCAACAACAGCAAGACGACCTGGCTTTTGATTCGTAGTGGGCGGCGTCACTTTTCATCGTTACACCTTCACAATTTTAGGAGACAGTCATGTTTCAGGAACAAAGATACTTCAAACGTGCTATTGTATTCGCCCTGGCGTGTCTCGCCATTTTATTTGTGGCATCTGTAGGCAGCCTGGCAGCGCAGCAGGAAGTAAAAGCGGTGCTGTTCAAGGAAGCCAACACGGCGCTGCAAGCAGCGAAAAAAGTCAATGCCGAGGTTCTTGCGCCCAGGAATTTCGGCGAGGCCATGAAACACTATCAAGAGGCTGAGGCGGATCTGCAACAGGGCAAAAACCTGGATAACATTCGCACGAAGCTGCGCGCCTCGAGCACGGCTTTCCAAAAGGCCATAGACGCCACTAGGCTGGCCGAGGTCACCTTCACGAATTCGATAAAAGCGCGTAAGGATGCGCAATTTACCGAGTCCTCCAAATTTGCTATGCCGCTTTGGACCGAAGCGGAAAAGAAATTCAACGAAGCGACCGGTATCCTCGAGACTGGGAACGTCAATGACGCGCGGAAGAAAGCAAATGAAGCCGAGAAACTCTACCGTCAAGCCGAGCTAGACGCCATTAAAACCAACTACCTGCAAGAAACCTGGGCGCTGTTGAAGCAGGCGGAGCAGATTAAGGTCAAAGACCACGCCCCCAAAACCCTGCTCCATGCCCAGCAGCTCGCCCAGCAGGCTGAAAAAGAATTGACGGAAAAGCGATACGATACCGACGTGGCGCGCAGCCTGGCGCGGCAAGCGAAACAGCAAACCAAGCACGCCATCTATCTCGCCAATACCATCAAGCAGATGCAGGGCGAGAAGCAAACCTGGGAAGACTTGATGTTGGCCGCAGAAGAACCTTTGCAGCAGATTGCCGAGGAAACGGATCTGGCCGCTTCGTTCGACTCCGGCTTTGGCAAAACGACCAACGAAATCATTACATACGTCACCACTTACCAGGATAGTGTCGATCGTTTGAGCCGGGATTTGGACTGGTACCAACAGGAAAGCGAGCTGCAGGAAGCACGGATTGCCGAACTGGAGCAACAGTCTGGGAGCCAAGCGAAAGAAAAATCGGCGTTGGCGCAACAACTCGACATGCAAGCTAAAACACGAGGGGTGTTTGCCAAAGTGGAGCGGTCATTCCGTCGTGATGAAGCCAGAGTTCTGCGCGAAGGCAACGATGTCATTATCCGCCTGGTGGGCTTGAATTTTCCCAGCGCCAAGGCGACTATCGAACCGCAATCTTATGTCTTGCTGACCAAAGTGCGCGATGCCATCAATGCTTTCCCGGAATCTACTGTTTCCGTCCTGGGCCATACGGATTCGTACGGCAGCGATGAGAAGAATTTGCAGTTGTCAAATGAGCGCGCCGAAGCGGTCAAACAGTATCTTTTGGCCAACTCCAAGGTCGTCGCTTCCCGCATCGCAGCTTTCGGTTATGGCGAGAGCAAACCTATCGCCAGCAACGAGACCGCGGCAGGCCGCGATATTAACCGTCGCGTTGAGCTGATCATTCATCTTGGCGCCGGCGGCCCCAATTAGGTTTCTGCTCGGCTCAGGAAAGCCAGGTAGTCGTGACCTCGCTGGAGGTGCTGATACCATCTCCGTATTTTTAGTGGAAGGTTGAGTAATGGGTTCCGTTTCGGGCGCTCGAGACGGAACCCGATTCCTTGACCACATCGCTCAAAGGAGATCTGCTATGAGTAGAAAAAAACAGTTTAGCCGCGATGAGGCAAAGCAAATTGGCCAGGCCTTGGGCCTCGATTGGAATAAAATTGACGCCGAGCAATTTCGCAAGGGGCTCGAAGTGGAACTTGAACACGGCGCGAGAACGCCGGATACCAACGTTACCAATGATGATACTCTTCTCACCGGCAAGATCGCACTGGCCCACCTCAAGGAGTTTCCGGATTACTACACCCGGCTTGCGAGGATGGAAAAAGAGGCCGAGATGTTTTGGAAAAAATAATAGAGATGGGGGCGTGTCAAAAGTTTTGTGCGATAAGGAGTACATGATGAATTATCCGAAATTAGACGCCGCGCTGGCGGCGGCAGTAGATGAAAGCAAGAGCGCCGAAGAACCGCTGCTAGCGGTTTACATTTATACCGCCAAATCGCGGGATGAATCTGCCACGGTTTTTCTCAATGGCCTCGGCGTTAGAGTCTATTCGAAAAATCAGGACACGTTTACCGCCACGGTCTCGCCGCACACGGTCAAAAAATTATCACAGCAGCCCTGGGTGCGCTATGTCAAGCTCTCCCCCAAGCTGCACAGTTCAATTAAGAAGGAGAAGCTCTATGCAAGGCAATACCATGATCTGGCTTGAGATTTTAGGCGGGGTCGCAGTTTTTATATTTTTACTGGGCATCCGCATCGTCCGGCCGACGCACCGGGGACTGGTCGAACGCCTGGGGAAATATCATCATTTCGCCAATCCCGGTTTTCACTGGATTATCCCGGTTATTGACAAGCTGTATCAAGTCAATATCACGGAACAATTGGTCAACGCAGACCCGCAGGAAATCATCACCAATGACAACCTCAACGCCATGGTTGATGCGCAGATTTATTACAAAGTCAAAGCGGACGAAGTCAGCGTCAAGAACTCGCAATACAATGTCAACGATGTCAATTTTCAGATCGTCAATCTTTCCCGCAGCACGCTGAGGAACATTATCGGGACAATGTCGCTCAAATCCGCCAACAGCGAGCGCGGACGAATCAACAACGATCTGCATGAGATCCTCATCAAAGAGACCACGCATTGGGGCATTGACATTGTGCGGGCGGAGTTGAAGCAAATCGATCCGCCCAAAGACGTGCAGGATACCATGAACAAAATCGTGAAAGCCGAGAATGAGAAGATCGCCGCTATCGACTTTGCCACCGCCGCGGAGACTACGGCAGACGGCGTAAAACGCGCAGCGATCAAGCAGGCCGAAGGCGTTAGACAAGCGCGCATCCTGCAAGCGCAGGGCGAGGCGGAAGCGATTCAACTCGTCAATGAAGCGGCCGACAAGTATTTCGTCGGGAATTCCCAACTATTGAAAAGGCTGGAAACCGCGCAATACGCCCTGCAGAATAATGCGAAGATCATCGTGCCGGCCGGCCAACAACTGGTCAACGTCATCGGTGATCTGGCCGGCATAACGCCGCACAATGGAAAACTGAACAGTGGCACGCACCAATAAAAATAGAGGACATTTTTATGAAAGCATTAGTTTATCACGGACCAGGCAAACGCGCTTGGGAAGAAAAACCGAAGCCTGCGAGACGGGAAGCGACGGATGCAATCGTCAGGATCACGAAAACGACCATTTGCGGAACGGATCTCCACATTATGAAAGGAGATGTTCCCGATGTTCCGGACGGACTCACGCTGGGTCACGAAGGCGTCGGCATCATTACAGAAGTCGGCGCCGGCGCGGCGAATTTCAAAGCCGGAGATCGGGTGCTGATCTCATGCATCACCTCCTGCGGCAAGTGTGCGGCGTGCAAGAAAGGCATGTATTCGCATTGCGAAAGCGGCGGCTGGATTCTTGGCCATCTCATCGACGGCACGCAGGCAGAATATGTTCGGATACCGCATGCCGACACCAGTCTGCATCATATTCCGGACGGCGCCGATGAAGAAGCGCTCGTCATGTTAAGCGATATTTTGCCGACCGGCTTTGAATGCGGCGTGCTCAACGGCCAGGTCAAACCCGGCGATACGGTCGCCATCGTTGGCGCGGGACCAATTGGACTTGCCACGCTGCTCACGGCGCAATTTTATTCACCCGCTGAGATCATTATGGTCGATACTGATGACAATCGCCTTAACGTTGCGAAGACTTTCGGCGCAACGCAGTTGGTGCAGAGTAATGCCGTTGCAGAGATCATGAAACTCACAGAAGGGAAAGGTGTGGATGTTGCCGTTGAAGCTGTCGGCATACCTGCCACGTTCGATATCTGCCAGGCTATCGTGGCGGCGGGCGGCCACATCGCCAATGTCGGCGTGCATGGCAAGCCCGTCCAGTTGAATTTGGATCAACTTTGGGCGCACAATATTACCCTCACCACTCGTTTGGTGGATACCGTGACCACGCCCATGTTGCTGAAGACGGTTCGCTCCGGCAAGCTGCAACCCCGGAGATTGATCACGCATCACTTCGCGCTCAACGAGATCATGAAGGCATACGACACGTTTGGCAATGCCGCCAGGGAAAAAGCGCTGAAGGTTATTCTCACGAATTAAACGAGGTGAGTGTATGAGACAAAAGCAAGTGGTCGTGGGCAAATTTGACAATGCGTTTGAGGCTGAAATTGCCAAAGGACATCTCGCCGCGGCAGGCATTGACGCGAGCATACTCAAAGATGATGGCGGCGGGATGTTTCCGTCGTTGCAGCAAACGGCAGGCGTGCAATTGGTGGTTGCTGAAACGCAAGAAAAGGAAGCCAGGGCGATCCTTCAGGAAAAAAGTATTTTGACTTGATCTCTGGAAAAACGAATTGTTGCGCCCGGCGCAAGTGCGAGTCGCCGGAGAGCATGGCAAATCTCCGGCAAGCTGAGATTATAGGTAACCTGTTACGTTGCCGCGCTGGAGAATGAACCCGAGACGGCAAGACGATGACCTACAAAGATTATTACAAGGCTCTCGGCGTTGGTGAGGCGGCCACGCCAGATGAAATCAAGAAAGCATATCGCAAGCTGGCCTTCAAGTATCATCCCGATAAAACCAAGGGGGATCGGGCAGCCGAAGAAAAATTCAAGGATATCAATGAGGCCAACGAAGTTCTCAGCGATCCGGCGAAACGGAAAAAATACGACCAGGTTGGCGCCGAGTGGAAGCATTACCAGCAAGCCGGTGCGCCGTCGGCAGGATTTGATTGGTCGAAGTATGCCAGCGACCGCAGCGGACAAGCATACCGCATGCGCCCGGAAGAATTCGATGCCATGTTTGGCGGCGGGGATACCGGAGATCTCTTTGAGCTGCTGTTTGGACCGCGGAATGGCCAGCGGCGAGGCAGAAGGCGCGCGGCAGTCAAAGGCGAAGACCTCAATGCCGAGACCACGCTCGCGCTTGAAGAAGCGTATCAGGGCACGACGCGACTCATTCAACTCGATGACCAGACAATCCGGGTGACGATTAGGCCGGGCGCCGCAGACCAGCAGGTGTTGAGAGTCGCAGGCAAGGGCGGCGCCGGATTGCACGGCGGCCCGAACGGCGATCTCTATCTCACCATCAAGATTGCACCGCATGCAGAATTTCAGCGCACGGGAAACGATCTCCACTGCGATTTCCCGGTCGAATTGTACACCGCGGTGCTGGGAGGAAAGGCTCAGGTCAAAACCCCGAAAGGCACGATCAAGGTCGACATCCCGAACGAAACAGCAAACGGTAAAGTGCTCATGCTCCGTGGTCTGGGCATGCCGATCTTTGGTTCGAGGAATGAATTTGGCAATTTGTTTGTGAAGATTGTCATCCAGATGCCGAAGCATCTCAGTGAACAGGAAATCGACTTGTTCAGGAAATTGGCAGCATTACGGAAATAAAAGGAAACTGGCTATGAAATCACCGTTAGTAAATTTTCGTCCCGCCAATGGCGGAACCTCGCTCGTTTCGCGTATGCTCTCGGTCTTCGTTCAACTTCTCGCGCTACTCACCCTCTTGACGATGGCGGGATGCGCCAAAAACCTCGGCCCCGGCACGGCCCAGGGAATCCTCGTCAAGTTCAACCCCGGCGCAGAAATAGCCCAAGTCAGCGCCATGGAATCCGAAGTAGGACTCCAACAGATCAAAGCCATTGCGGAACTGGATGTGCGCGTTTACAGGATTACTTCATCGAAAAGCATCAAAGAAGCCATCGCCATTTGTGAGAAGAAGCCGTTTGTCGCGTATGCGGAACCGAATTATCAGTATAAGGGCCTCAAAAATTGAGGAGGCCGGACCTCAAAGAAAGGAAAGTCATGAAACATACAGCTTTAACAGCAATTGCCGTAAGCCTTATGGGCTTATTTGTGGCCGCCTGCCAGCAGTACCAGCCGGAGGCGAAGCAGACGAATCAGCAGAAACAGATGCAAGTATCGGAGATGATACAGGATTCCTCCCTGGTGAACGCGATGATGGATAACATCGCCTCCAACAGCTACATGCGCATGAAGATGATGCAGAAGATGATGTATCACGCCAAAGCCGACAGCACGGGGATGATGCAGATGTGCAAGACGATGATGGATGACCAGGGGATGCGCGCCTCGTTGATGAAGATGATGGGAAGTGGAACGATGAAAGGGGACAGCATGATGCAGCACGGCAAGATGCAGAAAAAAGTGACGGAGAACAACGATGCAAATCCAAATTAACACCGATAGCAACATTGCAGGCCGCGAAAAGTTGGCGGCTCATTTCAAAGCCGTGGTGAAAGAGGCCCTGAGCCGGTTTAGCGCTCAGATCACCCGGGTTGAAGTCCACCTCAGCGACGAAAACAGCCGGAAGAAAAGCGGCCATGACGATAAACGTTGCATGCTCGAAGCCCGCCTCGAGGGTCTCCAACCCATCGCGGTCACGCACCAGGCGGCGACCCTGGACCAAGCCGTCGGCGGCGCCGCCGAGAAGTTGAAGAAATCTCTCGAGAACACCCTCGGGCGATTGCACGATCATTAGAGGCCCAGGGCTGAGGCACCAAAAGTATCATCGCAACAGATAGGACGAGCCGCAACCAAATTTTACCACGAAGGCACTAAGTCTTTTCTTGGTGTCTTGGTGGCCAGAGAACCTTTGTTTTTTTGCAACGATTCAATTTTAAAGAGACTAACTGTGTAACCATGGCTGAACAGATTAATTCTCACCGCGGCACGCGCTACCTCGTCATCGCCGCAGCGCTGGTGATCATCATCGCGGGCATCACGCAGGCCCGGTCGGTCGTAGTGCTGTTCCTCGTTTCAATTTTTTTCGCCATCCTCGGGGCTCCGCCGGTGCTTTGGCTCGAGCGGAAACGCCTTCCTTCTCTGGTCGCGGTTTTGCTCGTGATGGCGGGCATGATTACCATTCTGTTGATTGCCGGCGCGCTCGTGGGCGCGTCGCTCAACAGTTTTTCCAATAGCCTGCCTTTCTATCAGACGCGCATCCAGGAGCAACTCCTGGATTTCAAAACGCTGCTGGCAAGCAAGGGTATCGCCGTCACGGACAGAATTTTTCTTGACTATATTAATCCGGGCTCGGTGATGAGCCTGACTGCCGGTTTGCTCGCGGGATTGAGCGCCGTGCTTTCCAACATTGTCCTGATTCTGCTCACGGTCACCTTCATCCTGCTGGAAGTTTCGAGTTTCTCCGCCAAGCTCCGCGTCATTCTCGGTGATCCTCTGGCGCTCTTTCCCCACTACAAAAGATTCGTCGCGGATATCCAGCGTTACATGGTCATGAAGACGTTCATCAGTCTAAGCTCGGGAATCCTGATCGGCATTTGGCTGGCGCTCCTCGGCGTGGATTTTCCGGTGCTCTGGGGCTTCCTGGCCTTTTTGCTCAACTATGTGCCGAATCTCGGCTCCATTATCGCGGCCGTTCCTGCCATTCTTCTCGCCCTTATCGAATTCGGGATCGGCCGGGCCTTGCTCGCGACAGCCGGATACCTGGCCGTCAATATCATACTCGAAAATATGATGGAACCGCGGCTCATGGGGCGAAGGCTGGGCCTGTCCACGTTGGTGGTCTTTCTCTCGTTGATTTTTTGGGGCAGCCTGCTCGGTTTGCTCGGCATGGTTCTGAGCATACCTCTGACCATGATCCTGAAGCTGGCGTGCGAGAGCAATGAAAGCACACGATGGCTGGCGGTAATACTCGGGCCGGAACCGTCCCCTGAGAGCATTCCACCGGCGTCGAAAAAAGAAATTGGAACTGAACCAAATTTCACGGAGCCGAATGCCCCGCGTAGCTTGCCGTCTTCGGAATTGGTGTCGGATGGGCCCAACGTGAAAGGATGAGAATGATGAAAATGATGAGAAGCAAAATAAAAGAGAATATCTTTTTTAACTTCCTGAATGAGTATGTCCATAACTTTCGGGAGATCGGAAGCATCGGACCTGATTCCGCCGTTTGCGTCAATATTTTGTTGAAAGCCATTCCTTTCGAATCCGCGGAAGTAATTCTGGAGTACGGCTCTGGTAGTGGGGCCGTTACGATGGAGATTCTTAGGAGGAAAAAGCCGTGGAGTACCTTCATCTGCTTCGAAAAAAATAATACGTTCTACCACCAGCTTCGGAAAACCATAAGCGGGCGTAACGTCTTCGTTGTTCATGACGACGCGTTCAATTCCGCAGAAATTCTTTGGTCCCGATTTGGGATACCGAGCGGCAGCCTGGACTGTATCATCTCCACCCTCCCCTGCTCCTTGTTGAAATTCGACGAACTGCTCCAAAACGCAGTTCTGCCCCTGCTCAAAAAAGAGGGCATCTTCATTCAGTACATGTACACCGTATCCACGCTCAAAGGTTTCAGGCTGCAGCCTGTCCTGCGAAAATATTTCAGCCAGATCGATTCAGACTTCGTCTTTTTCAATCTCCCGCCGACGCTCATCTACACGTGCCGTGGCCGGGCGGATATGCGAGCCGGATCAATTATTTTGAACCGGCAGGCGAGAAGCGGCGAGCGAAGCCGGCTGAATCAAAACCACCTGATCGAAAATATCGTTGCGTCTGCGGAGAAGGCCGACAAACGAACACAGCCAACCAAAGAGGACAAACATGAAAGGCAATGACAAGTTACTCGCGTTGCTCAATCAGCTCTTAGCCGATGAGCTTACCGCCATTAATCAGTATATGGTGCACTCTGAGATGTGCGACAATTGGGGCTATGGCAAACTGCATCAGGCGATCGAGAAGCAAGCGCGAGACGAGATGCACCACGCCGAGTGGCTCATCCGGCGTATTATCTTTTTGGAAGGCATACCGGTCGCCTCCAAGCTCAACCCCATGAAAATCGGCCAGACCGTCTTGGAAATGGTGAGCAACGACCAGGACTCTGAACTCGCGGCAGTGCGCGCCTACAACGCCGCTATCAGCCTCGCCCACGAAGTTGCGGATCAATCCACCGTTGAGCTGTTGACCAATATCCTCAAAATGGAGGAAGGGCACGTCGATTGGGCGGAAATTCAGCGCGCGCAGATCGAGCAGATGGGTTTGGAGAATTATCTGACCAATCAGACGGAAGGCGCGGCAAGTTAATCCGCCGTCGACTTCGACAACAGTAAAATCGAGCGATGCTCCGCCCTGGCGTCACGCCGCTTATTATATGTCGGGCCGCGACGACCTGCGCGTAAATGTCCGGGCTTAATGAAAGATAGGAAAGAAGTCATGTCTGCTACAGGTTCACATAGCCAATGGCAGGAAACCGTACGTGAGAACATCCGCAAAGACGCGGCGTTCAGTAGTGCACATCTACTGATGAATGCCTTGGCCGCTACGATTGCCAGTTATGGATTATTTGCCAATAGCCCGGCTGTCGTCATCGGGGCCATGATAGTCGCCATGTTGCTGGGACCAATCGTAGGCACCTCATTGGCTTTGGTGGATAACGACACAAAGATTTTCCTGAATAGCCTTTTCACGCTCCTTGCGGGAACCGCCGCGGTTATCGTTACGGCGTTCATCATAGGTATTCTCCATCGAGGCATTCCCATTACCAACGAGATCATGGCGCGGACCGCCCCCAACTTCTTGGATCTAATGATTGCGCTGGCAGGCGGCGCGGCAGGCGCCTATGCGACTGTTTCTTTCCGGTTGAGTGTGGCCTTGGTGGGCGTTGCCATCGCCACAGCTTTGGTGCCACCGTTGTCTTCAGCGAGTATTTTGCTTGCTCGTGGAGAAGGCGGCCTGGCGCTTGGCGCCCTTGGGCTGGCCTTTGTCAATCTAATAGCCATCCAGTTTTCCTCGTCGGTAGTTCTGTGGCTCACCGGTTTTCGCCGAGTTACCCGTACCTCCGGGGAGCCTTTCGCAAAATTTGTAAAGCAGAATCTGATTAGCATTGCCATTCTAGTCGCACTGGGAGTCTCATTGTCAGTTAACTTTCGGCAGATTACTGTCAGGCAACTCTTCGAAACGAAAACCAGATTTACCCTGAAACAGGAAATCGATTCATCTTTGCGAAGCCGCTTGGTAGAGGTTCGCTTTGAGAAAACCCTGGGGAAAACCCTAGTGAGGGCCGTAATGCGCGGTCTAAATCCACCTTCCGCAGCACAGGTCGCGGCACTGGAAGATCAATTGCCGCCTCCTCCGGACGGCACGGCTGTGGCATTGCGGATACGCTTTGTACAGTTGATGATCATTGATCGAGACGGCCTGGTGAATACGGATGCGGAGTCGTGGAACGATGAATGACAAGAAATAAGTTCGTGCCGTGCTGTCGATTGCAGTTGCATTACCGTGTGGAATCAAACCACACGAGGTTGTTAATTGAAAGGAGTCTGTTATGAAATCACCATCAATAAACTCTCGTCCCACCGAGGGCGGGACTCCATTCGTTTCACGCATGCGCTCTGCCCTCGTTCAACCTCTCCTGCTCAGCGCGCTCGCCATCGTCGTGACGATGGCAGGATGCGCCCGAAACCTCGCCACCGGTGAGCGGCACTTGAATTTCACCAGCGAAAATCAAGAAGTCGCCATGGGGCAACAGGCCGATCAGGAGATCAGCGCTTCACTGGGTTTGTATGCCGACGCCGCGCTCCAGAAGTACGTTCAACAACTCGGAGCGAAACTCTCAGCGACCTCCGAGCGCCCGCAACTACCATGGACTTTCCGCGTGGTGGACGATCCGGTAGTGAATGCCTTCGCGCTCTCCGGCGGATTCATCTACGTCACGCGCGGCATCCTCGCGCATCTCAGCAACGAAGCCGAATTGGCCGGTGTGATGGGGCATGAGATCGGGCACGTCACGGCGCAGCATTCCGTCCATCACATGGCCACGCAGCAGCTTACCCAGCTTGGTCTTGGCATTGGAACGATTTTGAAACCCGAACTGCAGCGCTACGCCGAGATCGCCGGCGCGGGGCTTGGGCTCTTATTCCTCAAGTACAGCCGCGACGATGAAAGCCAGGCCGACGAGCTTGGAATTCGCTACATGACACGCACCCATCACGATCCCCATCAATTGAGCGAGGTCATGACGATGTTGGATCGTGTGGGCGGCGGCGACGAAGGCCGCGTGCCGGAATGGTTGGCAACGCATCCCAGTTCTGAAAACCGCCGTGAGCATATTGCTGAACTCATCAAGACGGCGCAGGCGACCAACGGCAGCGCCGTCATCAATCGGGAATCCTACCTGCGGCGGCTTGACGGCATGGTCTTCGGCCTGAATCCACGCGAAGGATTTTTCAAAGGCACGACGTTCTTTCAGCCGGATTTGAAATTTCGGTTTGACTTTCCCTCGGGATGGAAGACGGCGAATCAGAAACAGACCGTCCTGGCAGTGAGTCCGGAGCAGGATGCGATCATCCAAATTACGTTTTCAAGCAAAAAATCGACCGCCGAAGCGGCGAACGAGTTTTTTTCCCAAAGCGGATTAACCGCGCAGCGCGCCGGTTCCGGCAGCATCCACGGCTTGCGCACCTCCTCTGGTAGTTTCACGGCACAGACCGAACAGGGCGTTTTGCAGGGTTTTGCAGCGTTCGTTGAATATCATGGACGCGTCTATCAACTCTTGGGCTACACCAGCCAGCCGCGCTGGCGCACTTATGAATCTGGAATGACGCAAGCGATCAAGAGCTTCAATCGCCTGACCGATTCGAAAATGCTCTCGGTGCAGCCACAGCGTCTCAAAATCGTCACCATCAACCGCAACATGTCACTGACGGAGTTCAACCGGCAGTATCCTTCCGGCGCTGCGCTCGAGGTTCTCGCGCTCATCAATCAGGTCGAATCGAACGGGCAACTCCGCAGCGGCCAGCAAGTCAAACGTGTGGTTGGAGAAAAGTTTGAATAATTTGACTGTAGTTTGGCAAATTTTCATGTTCTTTTTCAAAAATTGGCTGAAAAGGCCAGCCAATCCTGAGGTATGGACAGACCTCACCACTGTCCCCGCCGCC
>SZPB01000027.1 GCA_030263535.1 Cytophagia bacterium CHB2 | reverse complement strand
ACGCACGGCATCGAAGGCATTGCTCAACAGGTTCAACAAAACGCGGCCAATATCCTGCGGCACCATTTCGATCTTGCCGTCCAGCTCGCCGAAATCCTGCTCGATGGTCACATTGAAATCCGGAATTTTCGCGCGCATGCCGTGGTAGCTGAGATTGACGTACTCTTCAACCAGCCTGTTGACGTCGGTCGGCTGGCGTTCGCCTTTGCCGCCGCGCGCGTGTTGCATCATCGCGTGAACAATGCCGTCGGCGCGTTTGCCATGATGGTTGATCTTCTCTGCGTTCTGTTCCAGCATATCAAGAAGCTCATCAACATCCGCAAAGTCATCCCCATTTGCGTTTTTCGTTTTACGTTTTATAAGTTCTTCCCGCAATTCCTTCGCCAAATCCACCGACAACGCCGCAAAGTTATTCACAAAATTTAGCGGATTCTTGATCTCATGCGCGATGCCGGCGGTGAGCTGGCCGAGCGAGGCCATCTTTTCCGCCTGCACCAATTGTCCCTGTGTCTTCTTGAGATTATCGAGCGCAGCTTCGATTTGCGCTTTCGCAGCTTCCAATCGCTGGAAATCTTCGTAGCGCGCATAAGCAACGCCGAACGCTTGTGCCAGCGCCTGGCCGATCGCAATTTCATCATCGGAGAGCGCTGCGCTGCTGCCGATGTAAAGCATGCCCTGCGCGAACGGCACGAACTGCAGCACCAGTTTCTCGGGCGCTTCGCCGCCGGCCTGGTACTTCTCCGAACTGTCGATCAATCCCTGTTTGAGAATCGACTGCGTCCAGGCGATGAATTGCGCGCGGTTCCATTCCTCGCGGTAAACCTGCTGTCGCCGCCAGTGTTGCACTGCTGCTTTCACAACGGGCGCGCTGTCAAATTTCAAGTGCAGCGCGGCAACCGCTTCTCCCGCCGGCGTGGAAAGATAAACATGCGCTCCCGCAACGGCGGGATCGGTCGCTTCCTCGATAATAAAAACCCCGCAGCGGAAAAACGGCACGCCGAGCGTGGTCAGCTCGCGCCAGATGAGCGGGGTGATGCGCTGCAGATCGCCGGTGCTGCGCATCGAGGCGATTTCGGCGCGGACGCGTTCGAGGGAGGCTTGTTGGAGGGCTTGTCGGGCCTGGGCTTCGGCTCGTTGCAGGTCGAGAAAGCGTTGATAGGCCTGGTTGAATGCCCCCGCGATTTTCAATACAATAGTTTTGGTGTCTTCGGAGGGAGGACTTACCAGATCAATACCTAGCAGTCCATCCGAAATTCTGGCACAGGCACTCCACTGATGGGTTAATATCCCTTTTGCCAAGGCTTCTTTAAAAATGTTGGCAACTGCGGGATTAATTTCTTCCAACTCATAAACAGCCTGCTCAAGTTTTTCAAGGGGATAATCTGCTACGTAGTAGTTCAGGTCAGTTTGCCGGAAAGCCCTAAATGGCTCTCCCATCATTTCATACTTATTAAAGTCATATTGAAGCGTATAACTATTCGGGTTTCCTATATTTCCCGGACTTGAAAAATCCCACGCTTTCACCCATCCATGCTCATCTGTCAAATAAAAGGTAACACCAGTCAGGCCTGGTACCTGAAGCCAATGGAGTTGGTTTAGTATTTCTTTATTTACCTTATCCAGGTCATCGGAGTGGTGCATGGCCATGGATTGCGCCCGTACGCGTTCCACTGCCGCTTCAATCTGCGCCTCGCGGGCCTGAGCTTCGGCTTTTTGCAGGTCGAGGAAGCGGGTGTAGGTTTGCTCGAAGACTTTGGCGAAGCGCTGTAAAACATCAGCTTCGGAAGGCGTTAATGCTCTGTGCCCGGTAGCCTCGATAGCGCCATATTTCATAATGGCATTGCACATAATCCAGCTTTCCTCGGCATCAATGGCGTCTTTGATTTCCTGCGGCAGTTTTTTGAAATCGCTGTGTTCGTAAACGAATGCCCCGTATTTATCTTTCTGTTCTTTGGTCAGATGGTGTTCGAAATAGGGTTGCTGGTCTTGCCATGCCTTCAACTGTGCGTTGTAATAAGGGTGGTCGAAATAAGGCACATGGTAGCTGTCCGGGAAGACTTCGTTTTCAAATCCTGACATCCATTGTAAATAAGAATGGTCTTCTTTGTCAAAAAGGACGATACTGCAACTCGTTGAATCAAAGCCAAGAATTTTTAATTGCCCAAAAATTACACCTATCGTCTCCCTCAATTCATCGCTTTTGTGCATCGCCATCGTGCGGGAACGTACACGTTCTAATGCTGCTTCAATCTGCGCTTCCCGTGCCTGCGCCTCCGCCTTTTGTAGATCGAGAAAACGGGTGTAGGTTTGCTCGAAGACTTTGGCGAAGCGAATCAGTACCTTGGCATTCTCCTCGTCGGGCATCGCCAAATCAACTGCTTCCAAATAACCATGTTTTGTGTATGTGTAGGTAAGGCAGACTGTTCTATAGTTGAGAATATCCTGTTTTAGCTCTTCAGGCAGGTTGATGAAATCGGTTTCTTCAAACTGGTAGGTATCAAATGATCTTTTATCGTTTCCTTCCAGGTATATCTTAATTTGCGGGCTATTGTTTTCCCAGGCTTCCCAGATTTTCCTAAAAACGGGATGTTTCTGGCCGACCACTTTATAGCTCTGTAAAAGATTGGAATTGAGGTGGTCGGCAAACCAGTATTCCACGGCATTTTCTTCCTCCCGAAAAATGGCTATCGAAATACCGAAGGTGGAGACCCCAAAAGGTTCAGTTTCTTTATACAAAAGCTTGACGACTTCCGCCAATTCTTCACTCTTGTGCATACCCATCGTGCGCGCGCGCACACGTTCCAGCGCGGCTTCGATTTGCGCTTCGCGGGCTTGCGCTTCAGCCTGCTGCTGCAGAACCTCCAGCTCTTTATACAAAGCGATGTTCGTCTTCTCATTGGCGCTGGCCATTTTGTCAAGATGCTGCAATTGCGTTTCGTGGCGTTTAATGATACGCTGCAACCGATTGTTCTCTCTTTGCAGTTGCCGGATTTGATCTTCGGGGGAATCCGGTGTTTTATCTGCGATATTTGCCATGAGATTTGGGGGTTTGGGGTTCAGGGTTCAGGGGGGCTTTGTTTTTTTGTTGTTTTTCGTATGTGAATAAATACTTGATGAATCCACGAATGTCGGCTGATTTCATTGGTTTTTGAGTCTCAACTCGTGTAAATCTTGTTTTCGTTTTATAAAAACCTTAATAGCATGAACTATCAACCCGGTCCCTCAACCTTATTGCCTTATTTGATATGAAAAGCGAATATAAAAATCAGCATATCCATTTCATATTCAGCCGTATTGGAGAATAAGGTAATAAGGTAAAAATGGGGGAGATCGTTTTGCTATTAAGGTTGAAAAACAAAAATATGGTTTTTAACAAATGCGTGCTCCTAATCGGCTGAAACGATGCTCAATGCCTGAATGTTGACGACCCACACAAAACCCCATAGAACCATTTTTTACCTTATTACCCCAATGGACGAGCCACAACCAAAAGGGCAACCGCGAATAGCCGCGAATGAACGCGAATGAAGAATTAGCGGTCGTTCGCGTTAATTCGCGGTTCAAAGTGTTTGCTTTAAAAGCAAAGAGTTCATTTGTAATAGATTAATTTTTCTTCAATGTCTCCTGGTAGTGCTTGATGAACTGTTCATACTCTTCGGCGAATGGCACTTTTTTATGATGCTCCTTTTGATTGAGTATATATTTGCAGACTTTAGCAATATCGGATTTTGACACTGAAAAAGCAGAGGCTGATTGTTGCCATGCGAATTTACCTTTGGAAAGTTTATTCTGATTGATGAAACGTTCGCTGCTATCTGCAATAATCGTCGCCAGTTGTTCTTCCGATATTTCAGGGGATCGGGAGACCAGGAAATGTACATGTTCAGGATTTGCGTAAATTGCGTACAATTTACATGAGTTATTATTGACGATTCCGGTGATATATTTCTCTATTCGATCCCGATTGTCTTCCGGTATCGACTTTTCACGCCCATACGTGCTGAATATGAAATGGATATACAGATTTTTATATTCGATTTTCATGATCAAATAAGGTAATAAGGTTTAGGGAGTTAGTTGCTATTTCATGCTATTAAGGTGTAGAAGATCAGAATAAGGTTTTAATATTTGAATTCCGTCAGGAGCGCTGCGTTTCTGAACCGATCTTGACCATTTTACCGGCGCCGGTAAAATGGTCTGCCGGATTGTTCCCTGCCTGTTCACAAGCGATTTCAGCCCTGGCGATAACGCCCTGGAATCGTTGCCACTTGTCATACCCCAACAGCTTTTGCAAATCACGCGCAAACCACACTTCCACGCCTTCGATAGTGTGCGCATAATCGTCAAAGTTCTTCTTGATGCGCACGATCAACTCTGTTGTGCTCATTTATTGTCCTCCATGGTTTTGGGTTCGACGTTCAGGGTTCAGAGGTTCAAGGTTCAGAGACTCCGGATTGCGAAAAGCCCGGAGCCTCTCAAAACGCACACAGAACAATCGTCGTGTTGTGATACCGGCTCTTTTTCAACTGCTCAAGGCTGCTATCGATGGGACCGAGCTCGCCGTTGGTGTAGAAGCCGTTCACCGCACAATCTGCTGGCAGGTTATTGAGAATAAGCTCAATTTCTTTCTTTGTTTCCAAACCCAGCATCAGCCGCCTTCCCGCACAACTGAAACAAAGTAAAGCATGTATTTTCTTATTGGCCAGTTTTTGTTTAAGCGTTAGGATCGCTTCTTCCGCACCAGCCAGAATATCTTCTCGAGCGCCTCTGGCAATCTGGAGCGTCGCATTCTCCGGAATATGGCCATTTCCAAAAACGGAGCCATCTTCCTTGTTATAAGTGAAACCGCTACGTATCACAAAGTAATTTCCGGCATCATCACCCAGAGATTCATCCAGCAGCGCAAGCGGGTAGGCTGCCATAAGGTCAGGGTCATCGACGTTGGGGATATAGTTCTTCAAATACTCGATGGCAGGTTGGTGGTCGATTTCATACAGGATATTCCCCTCTGATTTTGTGGCTTTGACCTTTTTCCCCAGGGGAATCCAGCCACTACGTGTGATAATCAGCGGCTCAATATCCGCGGCAAGCAACAGCAACGGGACGGCATCGGAATAGACGCTGCCATTAAAAAATTGGTAGGTTTTCCTAAATTGATAATTATCGCCGGGCAGTCCGCCAACGATCTGCGCATCTTTATCGATACCATCCTGCAAAAGTCCTAAAACGTGATCCGATGACAAACGCATAGATGAATCCGGAAACGTCAATGCCAGCTTGGGTTTATCTTCTCCCAGCATAGCTTGTGCTGAGGTGCAAGCAGCATGCACCGCCGCTTCTGGATCTTTACTCAGGTTTTCCCCGATGCCAAAGCCAAGCTTAAGTGCATCGGAGGTTATAACCATCAATGACGCTGACTCTTCGAAATAGCCGTCATTGTTCGCTTCGCCCGAAGTTGTGCAGCCGAAAATGGGGATATCCAGCTTTTCTCGAATGCTTTTTAATAGTTCAGCGAAATCAAATTCAATGTGGCAGAACAAAATGCCAACGGAATTCGCTTGCAGCGCAATTTTTTCGAGAATCATGTCACCGATTTCCAGACCAGCCTCGTAGGATTCGTCAATGTTTTCACTGTAGCCAACGGCTGATTTTATTGACATATCAAATCTCCTTTCATGGGTTCCGAGGTTCTCCGTTCAGAGGTTCCAAGCGTGTTGAACTCATCCTGGAACCTTCAAACCTCTCAAAACGCACACAGAACAATCGTCGTGTTGTGAAATTTATTTTTCTTCAAGTGTTCCAGGCTGCTGTCAATGGGGCCGATTTCTCCAGTGCCGTAAAATCCATTCACCGCGCACGACGCCGGCAGTTTGTTGGCAACAAGTTCCATTTCTTTCTTCGTATCGAGACCCAGCATCAACCTCCTGCCCACGCAACTAAAACAGAGCAACGCATGTATTTCTTTGTCCGCAGCCTTTTGCCTGAGAGTCGTAATGGCGTCTTCCACGCCGGCCAGAATATCATCTCTGGAGCCTCGGGCCAACTGGACGGCCGCATTCTCCGGGATATCGCCATTACAGATGACGGCGCCATTTTCTTGGTTGTAGCGAAAGCAGGTACGAATCACAAAATTCTTTTCGGTTTCCGCGCCCGGGGTTTCATCCAGGAGCACAAGCGGGCAGGACGCCAAGATATTGGGGTCGTCGATATCGTGGATATATTTCTTCAAATAATTTATCGCGGGTTGATGATCGATCTCATACAAGACATTCCCTGCTGTTTTCGTGGCGGTTACCTTTTTGCCAATGGGAATCCAGCCGCTCCGGGTGATCACCAGCGGTTCGATATTTCCGGCGAGCAACAGCAACGGGATGGAATCCGAATAAATGCCGTTTTTGCAGAATTGATACGTTCTCGTGAATTGAAAATTATCGGCGGGCAGCCCGCCCACCAGCGGCACTTCTTGGTCGAGATGCGCCTTTAAAAAGTTTAAAACTTTTTCGGCGGACGAAGTCAAGCCCGCGTCCGGAAGGGTCACGGCCAGCCGCGGCTTGTCCTCTCCCAGCATGCTGCGGGCGGAGGTGTAGGCGGCCAGCACCGCGGCTTCAGGGTCTTTGCTCAAATTCTCTCCGACCCCCATGCCGATCTTGAGGTCATCGGAGGTAACGACCAGCAGTGACGCCGACTCCTCGAAGTAACCGTTACTGTTGGCCTCACCCGCGGTCGTGCATCCGAAAATGGGGATATCCAGTTTTTCTCGAATGCCTTTCAATAATTCGGCAAAATCAAATTCAATGTGGCAGAACAAAATGCCGAGTGAATTTGCTTGCAGCGCAATTTTTTCGAGAATCATGTCGCCGATTTCAAGACCGGCTTCGTAGGATTCGTCAATGTTTTCACTGTAGCCAACTGCTGATTGGATGGACATGTTAAGCCTCCGGTTATGGGGTCGTTTTCAAAACGACAATGCGTTGGGTTTGATTTTTACAGGCCAAGTGTTTGGGCAAAATCCCGTTAGGGATGAAATGTTTATAGCATCGTGTCATCGAACAAAGCGCCAACCCCATCGGGGTGACATGTTGCCGGGCGGCATGTTGGCGTTGCATCATATTTCAAAAACGATGAACATGTCACGCCGATGGCGTTTTGAATTTTTCATGATGGCGCTGGCTATAAACATTTCACGCCTCCGGCGTTGAAAGCGCTAGGCCCTCTGCTCCATGCCCTTCGCGCTTCTCGGCAACCGCACGACAAACTCCGTGAACTTCTTTTCTTCCGTTTCAACGCGAATCTCCCCGCGATGTTGCTGCACAATGATGTCGTAGCTGATCGACAGGCCCAACCCCGTGCCCTGTCCCGTTGGCTTCGTGGTGAAAAACGGATTGAAAATTTTCTCGCGGATCTCCGACGGAATGCCATTGCCGTTGTCGCGAATGCGGATTTCGATTTTGTCTCCAAAATTTTTCGTACTTACCGCAATCGTCGGCGAAAAACCACCCCCATTTGCTTTTTGCTCTTTGACCTCGGCGAGCGGCTCGACCGAGCTCGCCGAGGTCTCGGTCGAGCCGCCGGTTGCCTTTTGCTTCTGAAAAGCCGCGTAACACGCGTTATTCACCATATTCAAAAACACGCGGCTCAAATCCTGCGACACGACTTCGATTTTGCCAATCGTCTCGTCGTATTCCCTTTCAATTGTGACATTGAACGAGGGATCATTCGCGCGCATGCCGTGATAAACCAAATTTACCGCCTCGTCCAGCAAATGATTGATGTCCGTCATCTCGCGCTGGCCGGAGGAGCCGCGCGCGTGTTGCATCATGCTCTTCACGATATTGTCCGCGCGCTGGCCGTGGTGGTTGATCTTCTCCGCGTTTTGTTCCAGCATCGCGATAATCTCTTCCATATCTTCAAACTCATCCCCATTTACGTTTTTTGTTTTACGTTTTACGATTCCTTCCCGCAGCTCTGCCGCCAAATCCACCGACAGCGCGGCAAAGTTGTTCACAAAATTCAGCGGGTTCTTGATCTCATGCGCGATGCCGGCAGTGAGCTGGCCGAGCGAGGCGAGCTTTTCTTGCGTGACGAGTTGTTGTTGCGTGGCTTTCAGCTCGGCGTAGGCTTTCTCGATCTCGCGGGCCTGCTCGAGTTCACGCTGCATGGTGCGCTCGCGTTCTTTGCGGATCAGCCGCCGGCGCTGCACGCGATCGACCGCAAACACCAACAGGCCGAAAAGAACGGCATAGGCGCCATACGCCCACCAGGTTTTCCACCAGGGCGGCAGGATGGTGAGGCGCAGGCTGGCGCCCTCCATGTTCCAGACGCCGTGGCTGTTGGCGCCCCGCACCCGGAAAGTGTACTCGCCCGGCGGCACGTTCATGTAGGAGGGCGTCTCGCCGTCCCGGAGGTCTTTGCGCCAGCCCGTGCGGTCGTAGCCTTCGAGCATGAACTCGAGTTGGATGGATTTCGGGTCAAAAAAATCAAAACAAGCGACCGAGAAAGCCAGTACGTTTTGGTCGTGCGCCAACCGGAGAGCGGAGGTTTGCCAGACGGGTTTTTCCAGAATGCCCGGATAAAGATTGCCGGCACTATTGCCCGGCGTCACGGATTTGCCAAGCAAACGGAAAGCTGTGATGCGCACCCTGGGCGGGCGGTAGTTTTTTGCCCGTACGGTTTTTTCAGGATAAAAAGCCAGGAAGCCCTGCCGACCAGCAATCAGTATCTCGCCGTCGGCGGCGACGTGGAAAGCGCAGTTGGGCGCGCCGAGAGGCCGAACGCCAAAGGCTTCGCCGTAGGCATAAAACCGTTCCGTTTCGGGGTCGAACTCAAAAAGCCCGTTCCGCCCGTACAGCCATAAACTGCCATCGTTTCCTTTCGAGAGTGCAATATCCCCGCCTCCGCCTGCCCTTTTCAGGTTAATAATCGGGTCACTGAACTTTTGACGGCTCCCGTCTGCCAGGTTTAACTTTTGAAGACTGCCCACCTGGTCAACGAACCAGATGTTGCCTTGCCCGTCGCCGGTGATGTTCGAGGCGGAGCCTGTTTCTTTTTCTTTAATAAAATGGGTGAAAGTTTGCCGGGCGGGATTGAACCGGTCGAGAAAAAGCGGGCCGTCATCAAGGTTTTCCCATTCGCCACCGCCCACCCAGATGTTGCCATTTGCATCCAGCCAGGCACCTTGTGCTGCGTTGCCGCCGTTGCTTTTGGGGTTGGCGGGGTCATGCCGGTAATTGACGTATTCGCCGGTTTTGGGGTCGAGCCGGTACAAGCCCGTTGCCCAATCGGTCGCCCAGACGTACCCTTCCCGGTCGTGCACGATGCTTTCGATCCAGGTATCTCCGATGTGGTCGAGGTAGCGCCGGAACTTGCCTCGCCCACCACCGGCGGGATCACGCCGGAACAATCCCCGCTCCGTGCCGATCCACAGCACCCCCTCCCGGTCAACCGAAAGACAGGAAACCTGCCGGGCGCTCAATTCATCGTCCCGTTTGCCATCTGGGTTGCCGGTGGAAGCATGAAACACCCTGCCGGTTTTGCGGTCGTAGCGAATCAGAGGGATGCCGTTGCTAAATCCTAGCCAGATATTGCCTGCATGGTCTTTAGCAATGGAAGTTACACTATTGCCGATGGCTGCGTCTTTTCGATAATCAAAAAACGGGAATTGCTCGTCCTGCCTTCTTACTTTGAAAACGGTACTGCCGCCGGAGCCGGTGGCAATCCAGATAACGCCGTCAGCCGATTGAAAAGTTTGCCAGAGAAAATTAGTGGTCAGGTTGTATGCGCCTTTTTCAGCTTCAAAATGCCGAACCGCGCCGGATGCTGGGTCAAAGACAGTTAGCCCGGCAAAAGCGGCGGTTATCCAGATGCGCCCGTTCCGGTCTTCGAGGATAGAGGTAATGTGCCTGCTTGGCGCTTGGGCCACGAGACTCCGAAGCCTGGGGCTGCTCAATTTGTTGGGGTTTGCGGGGTCAAAGGTCAAGCGGGTGAACGTGCCTTTTTCCCGGTCCAGCCGGTGCAGCCCGTCACCGCCGGTTCCGATCCAAAAATTGCCTTTGCTGTCTTCCAGCATCCCCCGGACTTTGTTGTCGATGAGGCTGTTGGGGTTGGCGGGATCGTGGAGGTAGCGGGTGAAAGTTTCGGTTTTCGGATCGTAGCGGTTCAGCCCACCGAGTTTGTTCGAAGTGGCGAATGCTAAGCCCGTGCCGACCCAAAGCGTGCCTTGCTTGTCCACATAAAGCGCCCGCACCAGGTCGTAGGAAAGGCTGCGGGGGTCGTTGGGATCGTGGTGGAATTGCCTGAACTTGCCCGTTTTTCTGTCGAGCCGGTCCAACCCGCCCTCGCCGCCGACCCAGATGTAGCCCTGCCGGTCTTCGACGACGACGGAATTGGTGTTGTGGCTCAAGGATTCGGGGTTGTTGGGGTCGTGGCGGTAGTGGGTGAAGGTCTCCGTCGCCGGGTCGAAAGCGGTCAAACCGCCCGCGGCCCAATGCGTCATCCAGAGCACGCCCTTGCTGTCGAGAAAGATATACTCGACGTAGTCGCTGGAGAGGGAGTTGGCGTCAAGCGGGTCGTGTTGGTAGGTGACGAAGTTCTGCCCGTCGTAGCGGTGCAGCCCCGCCTGCGAGGCGAACCATAGGAAGCCTGTGCTGTCCTGCACTATGCCCTGCACGCTGTTGCCGCTGGCGCCGCCGGGCAACTCGAAGACTTCGAAACGAGGGTTGAAGTTTTGGAAATCGCCGGTGGCAGTCTGTGCAAAACCGGCGTTGACAGCGAAAAGAAGCAGGAAGGTTAGTTTTTTCATTTTTAGCTGTTTTTGGAAAGTAGTTGAAAATTTTTGTTTGGGATTGCCTTATAAAAGGCTAAATTCTATTTAACAAAAAAGAAAATAACAGCTTTGATTCGAGGTGCTATATGACTGAGCTGCAAATTAAAGTCGAGCCGGAATCGGCGCAAGCATTCAAGGCCATCTCGCAGAAAGTTTTTCGCGGCAACGACAGCCTCGCTTTTGAGCGTGCCGTGCAATTTCTGGGCTTGTTGGATGATCAGAATCATTTTGAGCGTTTCTGGGAAATTGCCGACCGCATGCGCAAACAAGTTCAAAAAGCCGGCGGCCTTTCGGCAAAGGAAATCGATCTCCTGGTTCGTGAATCGCGCGAGCGGCGGCGGAAACGCAACTCTCAATGATCGCCGTTATCGATACCAACGTTTTTATGGCGGCATTGCTGAATCCCTCCGGCGCACCCGCTAAGATTCGGCGGCGAAGGCGTGCGTATCGTGAACGTGGCCACTTTTCTGAAAGAGCTTGAGAAGGTTTCTCAAGATTGAGAATCTTGTTCAACATCTTTCGCCCTGGCTCCTCGGCAACCGCACCACAAACTCCGTAAATTTCCCTTCCTCCGTTTCCACCGCAATCTCCCCGTGATGTTCCTGCACGATAATATCGTGGCTGATCGACAATCCCAAACCTGTTCCCTGTCCGGTCGGTTTTGTCGTGAAGAACGGATTGAAAATCTTCTCGCGAATGTCTGGCGGAATGCCGTTGCCGTTGTCGCGAATGCGGATTTCGACTTTATCGCCCAGGTTTTTGGTAGCGACGGAAAGTATCGGCGAGAAGGCGACAGGCTTTTCTTTCTTCTTTTGCTGGGCGGCATAACAGGCATTGTTGACGATATTCAAAAACACCCGGCTCATATCCTGCGGCACAACGTCGAGCTTGCCGATCGAGGCGTCGAGTTCCTTTTCAATCGTGACGTTAAACGTCGCATCATTCGCGCGCATGCCGTGATAAACCAGATTCACCGCTTCATCCAGCAAACGGTTGACCTCCACCGGTTCGCGCTCGTGCGAGGAGCCCCGGGCGTGATCCATCATGCTTTTCACGATGTTGTCCGCACGCTTGCCGTGGTGATTGATCTTCTCGGCGTTTTGTTGCAACATGGCCAGAATGTCTTCAATCTCGCCCATCAGCTCGCTGATTTTTTTGTCTGCATTCGATGCCAGCGTTTCATTCAATTCTTTGGCCAGATCGATGGATAACGCCGCGAAGTTGTTCACAAAATTGAGAGGGTTTTTGATCTCATGCGCAATGCCGGCAGTGAGCTGTCCGAGCGAAGCCAGCTTGGCCTGAGTGACGAGCTGCTGCTGCGTCGTTTTGAGGTTTTGCAGCGTGGCATCCAGGCGGCGATAGGCATCGGCATTGTCGAGCGCGATGCTGGTGTAGGCCGCGAGGTTTTGCAGAAGATTGAGATGATACTCCGTATAAGCATTCTTCCGAAAGCTTTGGATGGCAATAACGCCCAGGACTTTCTCCTGCGAAATTAGCGGCAGGTAAATGATGGAATAAGGCTCTTCCGGACGTGTGCCATCTTCCAGCAGCGCGCCATTCACATTTGCCGAACGGAAGGCGCCGACATATTTGTTGTATTCTTGTGTCACATCATTGATAAAAACCGGCTGCCGGTTTTCAATGCACCATACCGGCAATTGATTTTTGTCGCTCATGGCGCGCGTGTAGGGCGCATAGCGCTTGCCGTTTTCAATCGCCAGGCGATACTCGATTTGTTCCTGCTCGGGGTCAAAAATGCCGACGCCAAAAATCGCCGCGTCCACCAATTGATTGACGTGCTCGTACAGCTTGTAAAAAATCGTGTCCACGTCCAGTGACGCCGTGATCTCTTTGCCGATCTCGCTGAGCAGTTCGACGTTCTCTTTTTGCGTCGCCAGCTCTGCGGTTCTTTCCTGCACCGCGATTTCAAGCTCGCGGCGACGTTCTTCGATTTTACGCGTCGCTTCGCGCACCATTTTTTCGTGCAATAAAGCGTTTTCCACCGCCAGCGTCGCTTGCGCGGCGACGGAAATCAGCAATTTCAACTCTCCCGCCGTATAGGCCGTGGGGGCCTCACTCACCAAAATGAGCACGCCTTTGACCTGTTCTTTCACTTTCAGGGGTGCACAAATCAAAGAGCTGATGGCGTTTTCGTTGTCATCCGCTCGCGGATCCGAGTTCACCTCATTGACGATTTCAGCGTTACCGGTCGCGGCAATACTTCCCACGATGCCTTCACCCAGCTTGCGGCCGTTGGCTGCAACGATGCCGTGGCCGAATGCGGCAACGCTGTCGAGCCTGCGCTGCTCTTCGTTCAGCAACATAACGGAACCGCCGCTCGCTTTGATGAGCTGGCGCGCCTGCTCGAGCGTTGCGCCCGCGATGGCAGAGACCTCGAGCGAGACCGCAAGTTTCTCGGAAAAACTATAGATTAAATTGGTTTCACGATACAAGCCGAGTACTTCGTTCCCGAGGGTTTTCTTCTCGCTTTCCTTGCCGGCAAGGTAGCTCAGCAGGCTTGCCACGGCCTCGGCTTTTTCGTTGCCGGTCACCCATCCGAGAATTTCACCGTCGCAGTGCACCGGGAATTTTGCCGGAGAACTTGCCAGGCCTTCTCCGAGCAGCAACTGACCTTCTGTATCCGTGATGGCAAGCGGCGCGCCGATGGCCTCCATGAGACGGGCGAGCACGGGCGCGGCTTCCTTTTTCTTGCCAACAAGATTTTTGAGATTTACGCGAGCCATTCGCACTCTCGGTTTTGATTCACAGGTTTTTCTACAGGGGTTGAAAAAACTGGCGTGTCGTCTGAGACGATTCCGCCGTGTCGAGATTGTTTCTTCTGCCGGGGCTAAATGCCATCATATGCCAAGCACCTCTTTGGCTTTCGCCAGCAGCGCATCCGGGTCGAACGGTTTGGTCATGTAGAGATCGGCGCCGACTTCCTGCCCTTTGTGTTTGTCAAACTCCTGGCCTTTCGCGGTCAGCAAAACGATGTGAATACCCTCGAGCTTCAATTCTTTTTTGACCGCCTGGCACACGTCGAACCCGCTCATCTTCGGCATCATCACATCGAGGAAGACGAGGTCGGGCTTTTCTGCCTTGATCGTCTCCAGCGCTTCTTCGCCATTGCCGGCGGTCAGCAATTCCACGCCCTCATCTTGCAGATCTTCCAGGGTTTGCTCGATCAGCATGCGCAGATGGGCTTCGTCGTCGACGATGAGGATTTTGTGATTCATAGATTCTCCTTAAGTGATAGATAAAAAATTACGAATAGGAACAACTCAACGGAAAAATAAAGCCTCACGCAAAGGCGCAGAGACGCAAAGATTACGCAAAGAAAGAAAAGCAAAGCTCTATTCCTCCAGTCCAAGCACAACTCGATGAATGCCTTCCTTCACTCGTTGAGATTTTCTTTGCGATATCACTGCGCCTTTGACTTCGGCGAGCTCAGTCGAGCCGCGGCTTTGCGTGAGAGTTTTTTCTTTTTACTCAATAGAATTTTTCTCCGCCTCCACCGGCAGCGCAAACGAAAACGTGCTGCCTTTTCCCAATTCGCTCTCAACCCAAATCCGCCCGCCGTGATGCTCGACGATCTCTTTGCAGATCGGCAGGCCCAAGCCCGTGCCCTTAGGCCGGTTGGACGACGAATCACCGACTTGCTTGAATTTCTCGAATACCTTCGGCTGATTCTCCGGGCTGACGCCGTCGCCGGTGTCGATCACGCTCACCACGATCTCGCCGTTTGAACCTTGTGCGCGGCAGGTGACCGAACCCGTGTCGGTGAATTTCACCGCGTTCGAGATCAGATTGATCACCACTTGCAGCAGCTTGTCGCGGTCGCCAACCAGCTCCGGCAGCTCGCCGTTGATTTCTTTGATGAACTTCAGCCCTTTGTTCTCAAACAGCGAAGAGGTCGCGGCGGCGGCGCGTTCCAAAAGCTCGGGCATGATGACCGGCTCTTTCTGCCATTCATATTTGCCCGCCTCGATTTTCGCGAGATCGAGCACGTCGTTGATCAGCTTGGTGAGGCGCTCGCCTTCGCTGATCACGACGGTGAGATTTTCCCTCACCTGCTGGACAGCCTTTTTGGTTTTCGGATCATCGGTTTGGGTTGCCGGAAAGACGCGCTCGGCCAGCCGCTTTTGGATGATCTTGGCAAAACCGATCACCGAGGTTAACGGCGTGCGCAGCTCGTGACTCACAAACGAAAGAAAGGTGCTTTTGGCCTCGTTCGCCTCTTGCGCAGCTTCGGCGCGCAGCTCCGATTCTCTTATTCTGGCCTTTTGTTCACGCTGCTGCAACTCGACTCTTCTGATCGTGTAAAGCAAGCCGAGGCCCAGCACGGCATAGAGCGCATACGCCCACGCGGTCTGATACCACGGCGGCGTGATCACAATGCGCAAGGAAGCGCCGGCTTCATTCCACACGCCGTCGTAGTTCGTGCCTTTGGCGCGAAACACGTACTCGCCGGGATCGAGGTTGGTGTAAACCGCGGTGCGCTCCTGGCTTGGGGCGTGCCAGTCGTCGTCATAATTCTCCAATTTGAACGAATAAAGATTGCGTTCCGGCATGCTGAAATCCAGCGCGGCAAACGTGAGCGCAATATCGTTTTGATCGTAAGCCAGGGTGATTTCTTCGGCCACGGCAATATCTTTCCGCAAGGGCGAGTCCTTGCCAATGGCAACGGGCCGGTTGTCGATCCGCACATCCGTCAACACAATCGGCGGCAGGTAATCACTGTCTTTGATGCTGTCCGGGTAAAACGCGTTGAAGCCGTGCTGTCCGCCGAAAAACAGCTCGCCGCTGCGACTCTTGTGGTGCGCAAAAAAACGAAATTCATTGTCCTGCAGGCCGTCTTCCTTGAAGTAATGATGAAACGTCCCACGCTCGGGATTGTACTTGCTCAATCCCCGCGCCGAGCTAATCCAGAGATTGCCGTGAGTGTCTTCCTCAATCCCATAAGCGGTATTTTGCAGCAAGCCGTCGGCCTCCGTAATAATTTTGGTCACGGTTTCGGTTTTCCGGTCAAACAGAGCCAGTCCCCTAATGCCGAGCCCACTATACCACAGCCGGCCCGCACGGTCAATGCGGAGCCGGCCCACACCAGAGGCGTCGAATGAATTTTCTTTGAAGCCTTTCAGCTTTCCAATAGCAGGGTCGAATTTCACCAAGCCGTTTTCGCCTTTCCCCAGCCAGAGCACGCCCACATCATCTTCCACAATATCAAGTAGTGGGCCGCCGGAATACCAGTCGCTATTCTCTTCAAATTCACGATAGGCGGTGAAGGTCTCAGTCTTCGGATCAAAGCGATGCAACACGCCATTCCAGGCACCCACCCACAGCACGCCGGAGCGATCTTCGAAAATGCTGGCGATACCATTCGTGGTGAGGCTTTGGGGATTCCGTGGATCATGTTGATAGCGCTTGAAAACCTTTTTGTGGGGATCAAACTTGTGAAGTCCTTCATTAGAGCCTATCCAAATCGCGCCGTTACGGTCTTCAATAATATCCCAAATCGCCGTGGCGTTCAGGCTGTCACGGTGCGCCGGATCGCTTTTAAAATAAGTGTATGTCCCGTTTTGCCGGTCGAGTCGGTAAAGCCCCTCCATATCGCCGCCCAGCCAGATATTGCCGGCGCGATCCTCACAAATGGCCCGAATATATTTTCCATAAAAACTGTTGGCCTCATCAGGCTGCATGGTGTAATGCGGGAACTTCAACGCCTTGGGATTCAGTTTGAATACGCCGTCGTTCCAACTGCCGGCCCAGAGGAGACCGGAACGATCAACCAGCACGGCCCCTAAACGATTGCTCAGATCTATTGGATACCGGGTAACCTGGGAGGTTTGGGGGTTGAAGCGATTAAGCTGATTAGAAGAAGAACCGACGATGCCGGCAACAATCCAAAGCTCCCCGTTGGCATCTTCATCGATGCAATTTATTTCGTTGCTGCTGAGACTGTGCGGATCATTGGGATCGTGCTGATAGCGCGTAAACGTTAGCGTGGTTCGGCCAAACCCTCCGGCCGGGTTCTCGGAAGAACCCGCGGCCGGTTGTACAAGTTTATTCAACCCACCACCATCAGTGCCGATCCATAAGGTACCACGGCGATCTTGAAACATCGTCCAAATGGAATTGCTGCTGATGCTATGAGGATCATGGGTGGGGATGAAATGATGGGTGACACGCTCCGCTTCGAAATTGAATCGTAACAAACCATTTCCATTGGTGCCCACCCAAAAGATGCTATCGTTTTCACAAAAAATACTGTTAAACTCAGGCCGAACCTGCCAATTCAACGGTGGGAGATTTCCCAGAAGCCACAAGGAATCGCCGGGCGCTAGGGGTGGCGTTAGACGACGCTTGGTGTTGACTTGAAATCGGATGGTGGTTGATCGTGCAGCGTTACCGGTAGCGTGAGTAAGATCGCCCGTTTCGAAATCGTTCGGAGCGCCAAAGTCAACCGGAGAGAGATCGATATCTCCGCCGCGCAAAATGATCGTGCGGTTTCCGTGAGGCGGATTGGCGGGATTGGGCCCCTCTTCCCAAATCATGGAACCATTGGGGTGGCGCACCGCAAATTTATATTCCAGCGTGTAGCCATATTCAGAGGCGGGAAAAGTGACGCGGGTTTCATAGATGCCGTCATTGTCGGCATCGTTTAATCTCATGTTATCGGCTGCCCTGTTGAAAAAGTTACTAATGCTCTCAACCGGAACCAGCGTTTCTCGCGCCGGGTCAAATTGGTACAGCCCGCGAGCCTCAACGCTCACCCAGAGTCTGCCCTGCCTCGCGGGATCTCCGGTAATATGGACCACTTTGTAGTGCTCGAGGTTTTCTGCTCCAACTTGCAGGGGATAGTGCAGAAAGCGGTCGGAATCCCGCAGGTAGCGGTGCAGCCCGCCGTCGCCGCCGATCCAGAGATTCCTGTCGGCATCTTCATACAACATCCCCTGCGAACCATAGCGCACCCCCTGCGAAATATTGAGGAAATTTCTGCTTCGAATACTTCCGGGGTCATCGGGGTTTGGCAGGTAGACTTTGAAGGCGTAGCCGTCATATTTGTGCAGGCCGTACTGCGTGCCCAGCCAGAGAAAGCCCAGGTGATCCTGCAGCATGCATAGGACGCTGTTTTCCGCCAGCCCGTCCGAAGCATTCAGCCGCTGGATCGCCATCTCGTTGCGCTGAGCCGAGAGACTGCCGGCGCCGCTCGCCATGCAAGCCAGCACCAGCAGGAGAATTTTTGGAAATGGTTTCATGAGAACCTCTTTTGCTTTATGAACATGCCACGCCGATGGCGTTTGGGTTTTTCATTATGGCGCGAGCTATAAACATTTCACGCCTCCGGCGTTATTGAATGCGACACTGCTCAAAAACCCATAGGGTTGAAATGTTTATAGTAACGCAATATTAGAACAAATCGCCAACCCCATCGGGGTGGCATGTGCCGTGCCGCATGTTCGTTGTTATTTCGTAAAATCAACTTGTCACGCCTACGGCGTTTTAATTTCGCTGATGGCGCTGATCTATAAACATTTCACGTCTCCGGGGTTGGCAAATGCAACCCTCAAAAAATACTGTAGGTTTATAGAATCATGACATCGAACAAGCCGCAAACCCCATCGGGGTGACATGTGCTGTGGCGCATGTTCTTCATTGTCTCGTTTAATCAACATGTCACGCCGATGGCGTTTTTAAATTTTATTGCTGTGCACGTCTACAAACATTTCACGCCTCCGGCGTTTGAATTTTCGTGATGGCATGGGTCTATAAACAGATCATGCCTCCGGCGTTGGCGAAGGCGACACCGATACAAAACTCGTAGGGTTGACATGTTTATAGAATCGTGACATCGAACAAGCCGCAAACCCCATCGGGGTGACATGTTCTGTGACGGATATTGATCAATGCTTTTCTTTGCGAACATGCCACGCCGATGGCGTTTTGAATCTTTGTGATGGCGCTGGTCTATAAACATGCCACGCCTACGGCGTTTTAAAATTTTATGATGGTACCGGGCTATAAACATTTCGCGCCTCCGGCGTTTTATTTTTCCGGAAGCTCATAAAACTCAAACAAATACTTCTCGTCGTATTCAACGTTGAAATTCTTCAACATCTCCACGTATTCTTCTTTGAACGTCTTTTTCGCGTGATGCTTCTCCTGATTCAAAATATATTTGGCTACGGCATCAATCTGCGAATGCGCATAAGAAAAAGCGCCGAAACCTTTTTGCCAATTGAACTTCCCCCGTATCCATCTCTTTTCGTTAATGAAATTCGAAGAATTGTTTTTGACGTCGCGGATCAAATCGGACAACGCGATACTCGGTTTCATGCCGATAAAAATGTGCACATGATCCAGCATACTGTTGATGGCGATCAGCTTCTGGCCTTTGTTTTGAATGATGCCGGTGAGGTACTTGTGCAATTCTTCCTTGTTCTCTTTTCTAATCAGGTTGTGTCGTCCTTGCACTGTGAAGACGACATGAACATAGATTTGGGTATAGGTGTTGGCCATATGCTACCTCGCATATTGTTTGTTTCCTCGTTTAAAGAACATGTCACGCCGATGGCGTTCTTGAATTTTCATTATGTTGATGACTATAAACATATCACGCCTCCGGCGTTGCCGAATGCGACACCGATTCAAAAACCCGTAGGGTTGACATGTTTATAGAAACGTGATTGAGAAAAGAACCGCCAACCCCATCGGGGTGGCATGTTGCTGTGCCGCATGTTGGTTGTTATCTCATTGAATCAACATGCCACGCCGACGGCGTTGGCGAGGCGTTTTTTCACGCAAAGGAGCAGAGCCGCAGAGATTACGCAAAGTTTTTGCTCTTGCTTTTCTTTGCGGTGTCTCTGCGCCTTTGCGTCTTTGCGTGAATGCTTTTGCTTTTTATTCGCCAGAGTTTTTCTCTGTGTCAACCGGCAGCGCGAACGAAAACGTGCTGCCCTTGCCCAATTCGCTTTCCACCCAAATGCGGCCGCCGTGATGCTCGACGATCTCTTTGCAGATCGTCAGGCCGAGGCCGGTGCCTTTCGGTTTGTCGGTCAGCGTGTCGCCCACTTGCGTGAATTTCTCGAACACTTTGGGCTGGTCTTCCGTTGAAATGCCGATGCCGGTATCGCTGACGCTGATGACGATCTCGCTGTCTTTCCGTTTGGCGCAGCAGGCCACCTCGCCTTTTTCCGTAAACTTGACCGCGTTGGAAATGAGATTGATCACCACCTGGATCAGCTTGTCCCGGTCGCCGATAATTTCTGGCAGATCACCATCCAGGTCTTTGATCAGTTTCAGGCCGCTGCTCTCGAACAACGAGGCGGTAGCAGCGGCCGCGCGCTCGATGATTTCCGGCACAGCCAGGGTCTCCATGTTCCATTCAACTTTGCCGGCTTCGATCTTGGCGAGATCGAGCACGTTGTTGATCAGCGTGGTCAGCCGCTCGCCTTCGACGACGACGACGTTGAGATTCTCCTTCACCTGATCGACGAGGCGCTGCGTCTTGCGATCATCATTGTGCAGCAGTGGAAACAGCTTCTCCTCCAGCCGGTTCTTGATGATCTTGGTGAAACCGAGCACCGAAGTGAGCGGCGTGCGCAGCTCGTGGCTGACGTTGGAGAGAAAGTCGCTCTTGGCCTGGCTGGCGGCTTCGGCGGCGGCGCGCGCTTGTTGCATCTCTTCGAACAGTCGGGCGTTCTCGAGGGCAACGGTCGTGTAAGCCGCGAGATTTTGCAGAATGCCCAAATGATAGTCGGTGTAGGCGTTTTTCTTGAAGCTCTGAATGGTGATGACGCCCAATACTTTTTCCTGTGAGATGAGCGGCAGGTAAATGATGGAGAGCGGCTCTTCCGGAAGCGTGCCGTCTTCAAGCACCATGCCGTCCACGTTGGCCGATTTGAATGCGTCAAGATAACGGCTGTATTCTTGCGTCACATCATTGATGAAAACCGGCCGGCGATTGTCGATGCACCACACCGGAAATTGATTTTTGTCGCGGGTGTCGCGCGTGTAAGGCTCGTAACGCTTGCCCTTTTCAATGGCGAACTTGTACTCGATCTGATTCCTCTCCGGCTGATAAATGCCGACGCCAAAGATCGTCGCGTCGACCAACGCATTGATATGTTCGTAAAGCCGATAAAAGATGATCTCGAAATCCAGCGAAGCGGTGATCTCCTTGCCGATGTCGCTCAGCAGCTCGACATTCCTCCGGCGCTCGTTTTCGGCCTCGGCGCGCAGTTGCGCTTCCCGCAGCGCCGCCCGCTCCCGCTCGTGCCGACGCAGGCGCCGTCGTTGAATTCGATCCACCGCAAAAATGAAGGCCGCCAGCAAAAGTCCGTAAACCGCATACGCCCACCACGTTCGCCACCACGGCGGGGTGATGATGATTTTGATCGACGCGCCTTTTTCATTCCAAACACCGTCGTTGTTCGAGGCTTTGACGCGGAACACGTATTCGCCCGGATCGAGATTGGTGTAAGTCGCGGTGCGGCTCGTTCCGGCTTGCTGCCAATCGGCATCGAAATTCTCCATCTTATAAGCATATTGATTTTTCGAGGGCGCGGTAAAATCCAGCGCGGCAAATTCAAACGAGAAAACTTTGTCCTCATAAGAAAGCGTGATCTCCTCGGTTTCCGAAATCGCCTGCGCGAGCGGCGAGCCGGGGGTTTTGTGGGAAATCGATTTGTTGAGGATCTGAAAATTCGTGAACACCACCGGCGGCGCATGGGGATTGTCGCGAAAGTCTTCGGGATAAAACGCATTGAAACCGTTGATGCCGCCAAAGAACAACTCGCCGCTCGCGCTTTTAAAATAGGAGGTGGAATTGAATTCATTGTCCTGCAATCCGTCTTTGGCGTCGAAGTTTTTGAAAACATGGGTACGAGGGTTGAATTTCGACAAGCCGTAATTCGTGCTCATCCACAAATTGCCCTCTTTATCGTCGAGTATCGCATAAACGACGTCGTTGGGCAAGCCGTCTTTGGCGGTGAAATGCGTGAAAGTCTCGGTTTGCCGGTCGAAACGATTCAGCCCGCCGCCGGCAGTGCCGACCCAAAGATAACGCTCGGGTTCGAACGGATCGGCAATAACAGCGCGCACGATGTTGTGGCTCAAGCTCGCGCGATCTTGCGGATCGTTGCGATAGCTTTTGAACGTTTTCTGACTGGTGTCAAAAAACCTCAAGCCTTCAGCGGTGCCGAGCCAGAAATCGCCGTTACGATCTTCGTAAATAGAGATGTATTCCGACCATTGCAATGACGTGGGATTATCCGTATTGAGAAAACCGAAGTACTCAAATTTGCCCGTGGCCTGATCCAGCCGGCAAAGGTTTCGCTTCGTCGTAATCCAAATATCCCCGCGCCGATCTTCGTGCACCTTATAAACGAAATTTGTGAAGCCGGCCTCCGGCTCGAGATCAAAATAGGAGACATTTTCAAACCTGTTGCCCTGCCAGTCCGCGCGGATTAGTTTATTGGAGGAGCCGAACCACATTCTCCCTTGCCGATCTTGCAGTATCGAATACACGAAACCCCAATTGGGTATACCGGGGGGTATATACATCTCGACCAGCTCCTCGGTAATGCGATTCAAGCGAAAGAGCCCGCCGGCAGCCGATCCCAGCCATACATTGCCGTCGCGCGTTTCGCAAATGCCGCGTAAGCTTTTGCCGCGCCACAATGCCAATTTGCCGTCGCGCCGCCGGCGGTTGAAACGCTCGGCCTGGGGATCGTAGCGAAACAAGCCATTGCCGTTCGAGCCGAGCCATAAGACGCCGGCGCTATCTTGCAGCACTCTCGTCAAACCGTGTTCGGGGAAATTGCCCGGGGTGCTGGATTCAAACCGATAGTCGTTAAACACTTTTGTCTTAGGGCCCAAGCGCGCCAGCTCGTAAACGGTTGCCATCCAAATTGTGCCCTCGCGATCCTCCGCCATGCCACCGGCGTTGGCCCACCAGGTGTATTGCAGGTCTGTCGGGCGCTCCCAAAAGGGATAGTGTGAAAAGCTCTGCGTACGCACGTCCCAACTGATGAGGCCTGGGCCGCATCCAATCCAGAGCTTGCCGTTGCGGCCCTTGATGAGAAAACGGACATCACCGGGATTATCAAGAATCGCTTGCCACTTCGCATCATCGGCAGGGGCGCAGTCAACTTTGGTGAGTGTGTAGCGCTCACCGTTTTTCTCGGGCATGAGCTTGTACACGGCGCCGGCATCGAACCACACCGCGCCGCTGTCGTCGACGACCACGTTGCTCACCGCCGGACTATTGAAGCTTTGCGGGTCGTCGGGATCGCGCGTGAAGTGCGTCATCTGCGCGCCGGTAAAATCCTTGGCGCCAGCGGGAAGTGTGATGCGGCTTAGCCCGTCGCCGCTGCCAATCCACACCGCGCCGTGCGCATCTTCGGCAATTCCATAAGCGCTGATCGTTCCGTGGCGTATCGTATTGGGATTGGCGGAATCCGGCAGCAAGTGATAAAAAACTTCGGCGCGCCGGTCGAACAAATTCAACCCGCGCAGGGTGCCCACCCAAATGCGTCCGCTGCGGTCTTCCAAAAGCGCCGTGATATGACTGTCCGAAAGCGAAGTCGAATCATAAGCATCGAATTGATAGACGGTAAATTTGTAGCCGTCGAATCGATTCAAGCCGTCTTTGGTGCCGCCCCAGAGAAAGCCCTTGCGGTCTTGCATGAGGCACGTAATGAGATTCTGCGACAGCCCCAGCTCGCTGGGAACGCGGTCGAGGCGAGGAGTGCTCTGTGCATGAAGGTTCGGTTGCACGCTCAGCAGCAACAACGCCATCGCGCCGATGATTTTTGCTCGGAACATTTTGGGGATGGGTTTTATCATCGCTTCTTTGGTTATAAACACACCGAATCGGCATCAAAAGCCAATAAATCTCCAACGGATAGATTAAGACCAACTGATAAAACTTTTGCTTTTCATCCGTTGGTCTTAATCTATCCGTTGATAAAGAGCTTTCAGAATTTTATTCTGAAATTGAAAAGCTAACTGTTTAGTAATGTACACCACGAAGCTCCAGTTTTCTTTTTCCAAAATTGACAATCAGGCCGGTTGAGAGATTGAGATGTTTCAGAAAAGTCTGCATACGCACGGCGTGCTCCGGCAGGATGCTATCTTGCAAGGCGGTAACGTCACAGAGAATTCGATTCTCAATCAGCCAAAACCGCATTGGAAATGAGCGAATAAGCTCACCGTCATACATGACGTCGACTTTCTTTCCCTTTTCCATTTTGATTTGGCGATATTGCAGTTCTGCCTTGACCAAATCCTGATATACGGATTTTCCATATCCCAAACCGTGGGTCTCCAATACAAATAAGATAGCATCTCGCAGCTTTGCCAGTGTTTGGCGTTCAGGCTCAGTTAAGGTTCCTTTTATATAACCGTACTCTTCAGTAATTTCTTTTGGCTTTTCACTAAATGGAATCCGTTTAATTTGCAGCCTAGGGAATCCCCAATTGACCAGAAGCCCCAAATGCTTTTGCCAAAGTTTGAGATGCGACAGAATTTGAATGTAGTTCGCTCGCAGAAAACCACATCGCAAGCATTTCAGTTCAGCAATGACCGTATCGTCAGCCAGAAAATCTAACTCAAAAGCCCTGACCGCCACACCCCGATGCGTTAACCCCCGCTGTTGCTTTGACACAAACGGCATCCCTGCTTTCATAAAGCGGCGAATCAAGCCTTGATGATAGGTTTCCTCATCGAAACCCACTCCTAATTCATTGTGTACATCAATCATACACTTTCGCAGCTCGAAGGTCAACTCTTTATGCAAAAGCGCCATAATCAACCTCCAAGAAGATATTTTGGATTAGTTAATCAATGTCACCAACCGATCAAAAATAAAAGCCTTTATCCGTTGGTCTTAATCTATCAGTTGGGGCTATAGTTTTACAAGAAACTCACTGATACACCAAAAACAACACATCCTCCAGCCCCTTCTCGAAGCGCAGCGTTTTCACCAATTCTTGCTTGCCCGACAGCATCGAATTCAAAATGATAATATCGGGCTTCTCGGAAACCGCTTTCTGCACCAACTCCGGGCCGTTGGCTGCGACGACGTGATAGCCGCGCGCTTGCAGCACCTCCGCCAACGTCTTCACCGTCGAGGCGTCTTCATCGACGACCATGACTTTACGGTGCGACTTGCCCTGCTCCAGCAGCGCGCCGACTTCACGAAGCAGCGCTTCGGTGTCGATGGGCTTGGTGAGATAGCGGTCGACGCCGAGGCGGAAGCCGCGCTCGCGGTCTTGCACGATCGACAAAATCAAAATGGGAATGTCCATCGTCGAGGGATCGTTCTTCAGCACGGCGGCAACGTCGAAGCCGTTCATCTCCGGCATCATCACGTCGAGGATGATGAGATCGGGATGCTCGCGGCGGACTTGTTCGAGCGCCTCGCGGCCGTTGCTCGCGGTGCGCACTTGATAGCCCGCTTCTTGCAGATTTTGATTGAGCAGCTCGCGAATCGAGGCTTCATCATCCACCACCAAAATGCGGGGCTTGCCATTCTTCGATTTCATCGCCGTGGTCTGCACGCGCTGCTTGAGTTGCGCCATCAACGCGGCGAAATTAACATGCGCTAATTCGCCCTCGTGCGCGGTTTGGCTTTTGATCGGCAGCGCGAAGGAGAAGGTGCTGCCCTTGCCCAACTCGCTCTCCACCCAAATCCGGCCGCCGTGATGCTCGATAATCTCCTTGCAAATCGTCAAGCCCAGGCCGGTGCCTTTGGGCTTGTTGGTGAGCGTCTCGCCGACCTGCTTGAATTTTTCGAACACTTTCGGTTGATCTTCCGGCGCGATACCCATACCGGTATCGATGATGCTCACCACAATCTCGCCGTTTTTCTGCTGCGCGCGGCAGGTCACCGAGCCTTTGTCGGTAAATTTGACTGCATTGGAAATAAGATTGATCACCACCTGAATCAATTTGTCCTGGTCGCCGATGATTTCCGGCAAACCGGCGGCAATTTCCTTTTTCAATTTCAGGCCGCTGCCGTCGAACAACGAGGCGGTGGCGGCAGTTGCGCGCTCGATGATGTCCGGCACGCTGAGTTTTTCCTCATGCCACTCGATCTTGCCGGCTTCGATCTTGGCGAGATCGAGCACGTTGTTGATGAGCGTGGTCAAACGCTCGCCTTCGGCGATGACGACGTTGAGATTCTCCGCGACTTGATCGATGGTGCGCTTCACTTTGCTATCTTCGGTTTGCAGCAGCGGGAAGATTTTTTCATCCAACCGCTTTTTGATAATCTTCGCAAAGCCGAGCACCGAGGTGAGCGGCGTGCGCAGCTCGTGGCTGACGGTGGAGAGAAAGCTGCTCTTCGCCTCGTTGGCTTCTTCGGCAGCGGCGCGCGCTTCCTGCGTTTCTTCGAACAAGCGGGCGTTGTGCAAGGCGACGCCGACGTTGGCCGCGATCGTGTTCAGCAGCCGCAAATCGGCCTCCGTGAAGCGATTCTCCTGCTCGGAACTTTGAGCGCTGATCACGCCGATGACTTCGGTTCCCACCGGAATCGGCACGCCGAGGTAAGATTCTGCCTTGACGCCAATGTCCTCAATTCCGAGCTTCGTATAGCTTGCATCAACGTCTTCGTTGATGAGCAGCGGTTTGCCGGTTTTGATGATTTGCGAAGTCAAGCCTTCACCGAAGGCCATGGGCGCAGCGTCCTCGCCGAAGCTGTAGGGGAAATGGATCAGGTTCGTCGCTTTGTCGAGCAGCGCCACGTAAACGATGTTGGCTCTGAACACCTGCCGAATCTGCTCGCCCACCAATTGAATGAGATCATCTTGATTTAGTTGCGAGGCCAGCGCCTCGCTGATGCTGTTGACCGTCGCCAACTCGGCGGCGCGCTGCTTGGTGTCGGCCAGCAGGCGATTGGTTTCATGGAAGAGCCGGGCGTTCTCCAGCGCGACGCTCATGCTGTTCGCGAGCGTCGAGAGCAGCCGCACGTCCGATTCGCTGAAAGCATGCTCGCGATCGACGTTTTGCAAGCTGATCGAGCCTTTGACCGTGTCGCCAACGAGCATGGGCATGAACACTGCGGACTTCGGCGGTTTGCCAACCGTCACGCCTTTGCCGCCAAACGTGCGCGCGGTCTCGGCGTAGTTTTCATTGATCACCAGCGGCAGGCGCTTGCGGATCAGCTCGCGGTTCGCCCAAATTATCGGACGCGGCGCGCTTTCCAAGCGTTCGCCTTTTTCAATGCCGTAGTGCCAATGCTCGAGGCCAGCCGCATGATCGAAGGTGCGAATGATGACGGTCTGAGTATCGAACAACGTACAAATACGATTGCCCACCAGCTCGTAGATCGCCTGCATGTCCAGCTCGCGCACCAAGCCTTCTTGCACGCTGTTGATCACCGCCAGCTCGGCGTTGCGCTGCTCGGTTTCTTTCAGCAGCCGGTTGGTCTCATCAAACAACCGCGCGTTCTCCAGCGCCACGCTCATGCTGTTGGCGAGGGTTTGGAGCAGACGCACATCTGAATCCGTAAAGGCATTTTTGCGATCAAGATTTTGCAGCGAGATGACCCCCTTCGCTTCGTCGCCCACCACGAGCGGCACAAACAAAACCGACTCGGGGGGTTCACCCGAAATCGCCGTTGGGTTGCCGTACTTGGCGCCTTCCTCATCAATATTCTTGTTGATCATCAGTGGTTGGCGGGTGTGCATGACATGCCGCCGAAATCCGATCAACGGGATTGGCTCATCGGGGAAGCGCACTCCCCGTTCGATGGCGTACGGGAAGCGCAGAAGATTGGCGCTGCGGTCATAGATGGCGATGTCCACCACTTGCGCGTCAAAAATTTCACGAATCTTGTCGCCGATCAGATCATAAATGGCTTGCATTTCCAATTTGGAGGCCAGCCCTTGCTGCACGCTATTGATGATGGCCAGTTCATTGACTTTTTGTTGAATTTCCTGCGTGCGCTCCTCCACCATCTTTTCCAGCTCGCGATGGCGGGCCTCGAGCTGGCGCGTGCGTATTCTGACCAGGCCGATGACAAAACCTCCCGCTGCCAAAAGATAGAAAAGATAAGCCCACGCGGTGCGATACCACGGCGGCAGAATCTTAAATTCATACACCGCTTCACGGCTCTCGTGCTGATAGATATTCTTGGCCTTCACCCGG
>SZPB01000026.1 GCA_030263535.1 Cytophagia bacterium CHB2 | reverse complement strand
CTCAGATCGAGATTCTTCTTGTTTGCAACGACTTCAGCCAGCGGCGTCGTCGCGATTTCATTTTTGAGCATGCCCACCAACACGCCGTGTGTGCCCTGTGCAAGCTGCTCGGTTGCTTCTGCGCCCAGCCGGGTTGCCAGCAAACGATCGTATGCGCCGGGCACGCCGCCGCGCTGCACATGTCCGATCGTGGTAACACGCAAATCAAAGCCGAGCGTCTTTTTATGATCAGCAAAATAATGCGCCATGGCCTCGGCGTTGTATTTTGCGCCTTCCGCAACCACAACCAGCGCATGCGCTTTGCCGCGTTCGTAAGCCGCGCGCAAATCCGCCGCCACGATTTCAGGATCGGCCTCCACTTCCGGAACGATGATCGCCTCTGCGCCGCCGGCGATGCCGGCCATCAAGGCAAGATAGCCGCAATCACGGCCCATCACCTCCACGAGGAACGCACGTTGATGCGACGAGGCTGTGACTTTGAGACGATCGATCGATTCCAGCGCGATGTTGAGCGCCGTGTCAACGCCGATGGTGATTTCAGAGCCATAAAGATCATTGTCAATCGTCGACGCCACACCAACGACGGCAAAACCGGTTTGCGACAACGCGTGTGCGCCGGTTTGCGAGCCGTTGCCGCCAATTACCACCAAGCCGTCAATTTGGCGCTGGCGCAGCGTGCGCAATGCCTTCATGCGGCCTTCGTCGGTGCGGAATTCCGGACAGCGTGCGCTTCCTAAAATGGTTCCACCGCGCTGCAATATGCCGCCAACATCGCGCGCGCCGAGCGCCACGAAATTATCGTCAATCAAGCCGGCATAGCCGTGGCGCACACCGAAAACCTGCCAGCCCTTGTCCACCCCGGTGCGCACCACGGCGCGAATGGCGGCGTTCATGCCCGGCGCGTCACCCCCGCTGGTTAAAACCGCAATACGTTTCATTTATCGTCCTTGAGATCATTTGCAAATGCAGCGGCGAAGGTAGCGAAAATAGACGTCCAAAGTCAAGGCCGGTTACAAATGGTCAACCTTAAAATCAGTTGGTTTCTCCGAGGCTTCATAAATGTTCAAGGAGATGCGTCCGAGCAGGCGCCCGCTTTCGGTGCGGACTTCGACGCGCCACTTGCCCGGTTCGGCGTTGCGCTTGCGCGTGAACCAGCGCCAGCCGCCATCGCGGCCGCCGCGCGCGGTGTAGGCAATTTGATCGCGCGTGACCCAATCGCCCTCCTCGTTTTTCTTTTGCCAATGATGCACGATGCGCTGTTTCAAATCCGTGGGCGCAAAAATGGCGGCAAAACAATAAATCGAATCGCCGGGCGAGTAGGCAAAATTACGATCGTCGTCTTTGTAGAATTGCCACCAGCGCGGCTGGGTATATTTGACTTCATAGCGTTCGTCAACCCGGCGCACACTGCGATAGATGCCTCCGTCTTTTAAGGCAAGCGGCACCGGCGGCATCCAATTGAAAAAATAAAAAATGATCTGCACCGCAAAAATCACCAACGGCGTTTTGAGCAATGTGCGGAGATCCCGTTTGAAGCCCGCCATGTCTTTGCCGTAAATCGCAAACCAGATGCCCGCCATCAGCAGCAGGCTCAGCACGCCGCTGAGCAAAAACATGAAGGCATTCATGACGCGCGTCACCACCGGCAGAAAAAACGTGAGAAAAGCAAAACTACAGAAAAAATAAATCGCGCCCAGCGTGCGCACGCTTTGGAAGCGGTGCGCGAAAAATTCATTGGCCAGCATCAAGGCCACCAGCAGACCGATGAACAAATATGCGTCCGCCACCGCCGCGCTTTTGAAGTAGAACACAACATAACTCGACAACAAGCTGCCGAACAAAAAATGCAGCGCGAACGTAACCCATTCCAGGCGGGCGCTGAGCCAGGGCGCGCGCAACTGGCCGCGTTCCACCCGCCCGAGAATGATGAGCAGCACGCCGGCGAGCAGCGTATAAACCAGCAGGATGACATTGTCGATCCAGGCATCGATGCGCGTGAGAGTGAGTGAATCGTATAAGAAACCCGCGACGAATGCGATGACCGGGATATATTTTTCGTAGCGCCGGTAGGTCGCTTCGCCTTTTTCCTTGAGTTGCCGGCCTTGTTGTAATTTTTTTTGATAATATTCGTCTGATTTTTTTCGGTACTCTGCAATGCGTTGCTTAAAAGCGGAAATTTGGGTTTCAAACATATGTTCTCCCTCGCGACTTAAGAAACTTTTCTCCGATTGCTTGATCAAAACACGATTCACAGCAAACCGCCGTCGAAAAAGCCCTTGCGAATCAGTCAAGCTGGCCGTACATTAACGCGACAATTTATCGAATTACCGCCTGGATTTCAAGGGCGACCACCAAATTCAGCAGGAAAAAGCCATGCCATCGTTTGACATTGTCAGCGACGTGGATTTGCAGGAAGTCGACAACGCGCTCAACAATACCAAAAAAGAATTGGCGACGCGCTACGACTTTCGCGGCTCCCACACCACGCTCGAACTCAACAAAAAAGAAATGAAGATCGAACTGCACACGGAAGACGAGATGAAGGCGCGCGCGGTGCGCGAAATTCTGTCGATTCATCTGGCCAAGCGCAAAATCGACCCGCGCGCTGTGGAGTTCGGCGAAGTCGAACCCGGACAGGGCAAAACCGTCAAAGTCGAGATCAAAATCAAAAAAGGCCTGGATAAAGACACCGCGCGCGAGATCGTCAAACTGATCAAAGATAGCAAACTCAAAGTGCAGGCCGCGATCCAAGACGAGCAAGTGCGTGTTACCGGCAAAAAAATCGATGATCTTCAGGCCGTCATCAAACTCGCGCGCGAAAGCAATGTAAAAGTTCCGTTGCAGTACGTCAACATGAAAAGCTGATTGATCGACGCCAAACCGTTTGCACGATTCCACGCCAGGAGACGCATCATCGAAAACAATTCTGTCAGCGGGCTGCGCACCGCTTATTTGACCGTCATGACGCTGCTGGCGCTGATCACCGGCATGCTTGTCATCATCGCCGTCAGCATACTGACGCTCGGGCAGGCAAAAAATTTTCTCGTCTCGAAATTCGGCGGCTGGATGGGACGCTTCGTCTTGTTTTGTGCCGGGGTCAAAATCAAGTTCGAATATCTGCAAAAACCCACGCCACATCCCGCGATTTACATCGGCAATCACAGTTCGACGCTGGATATTTTTTTGATTCTGACCATGCAATTGCCGGCGGTGCGTTTCGTGGCGAAACATGAATTTCTCTATAACCCGCCGTTTGCGATTATGGGACTGCTCACCGGCCAGATCTTTATCAAACGCCAGGACTCCGAGCGCGCCATTGCCACGCTCAACCGCGCTTACGCGCGCATTCGCCGGCAACGCCTCTCGCTGTTTCTGATGCCGGAGGGCACACGCATGGAACACGGCCAAATCGGGCCGTTTAAAAAGGGCGCGTTTCGCATGGCGATGGATCTGCAATATCCCATCGTGCCGATTTATTTTGGCGGTGCGCGGCGGTTGTGTCCGGGAAAATCGCTGCAAGTGCGCCGCGGCACCGTGCTGCTGCGTTTCAATCCCGCCGTGGATACGCGCGATTGGACGCCCGAAAATCTGGATGAAAACGTCGCGCGTGTGCATGCCGATTATCTACGGTGGCACGAAGAGTTCAATCAAAACTATGAGGCAATGCTGTCGGCTTTTTGAAGAAGGCGCAAGACAATCTCGCTCTGGCAAAATACTGCTTTGAAAACGGCTACTACGACGCCTCGGCCAACCGCGCGTATTATGCCGCTTTTCAGGCGGCAATCTCAGCGCTGGCGGTTACGGGAATCACCAGTTCAAAACCCGAACACAAATGGACGCAATCTACTTTCAACTCCGAGTTAATCAAGCGACGAAAAATCTATCCCAGCAGATTGGGTTCATATTTTGTTGAGATGATAAGAATTCGAATCAGAGCATTTTATTCGGATGAACCCATCAGCAAGAAAGCCGCATCACGGCAGGTTGCCAAGGTGGAAGATTTCGTGACCACCATAGCGAAGGAGTTGTAACCATGATCAATTTCAAGCAGCAAGAACTCATCGACAGACTATTGCAGGCCGTCAAAGAACAATATCCCGAAGTTGAATTAATAAATGTAACCGAAAGTCCGGAAGATCCTGCAGACTTGTTGATCAACGTCACTGCGCCCGATGATGAAGACCGTGAGCTTGAGCTTTCGGAATTCACCAGCCAATTGTCCACGGACATTTTGCAGGATTACGGCTATTTGATTTTGGTGATGCCGCGCAAAAACGGCAAACCGGCGGGCGTGACGGCATGAGGCGGCGTTGAGGGCTAAAATTGCGGGGCTCTCTCCCGGGCGAAATTCCACGCTCGATTTCTCACTTCAACGAATTCAAATACGACATTTCGTAGCCGCCGCCCCTCGTGGGCGGTTGTGACATGACAGGAGTTGAGTTTTCCAACATCGACCCGCAAGGGATCGCGACACAAAATAACATGCCCAACGATTTCAAATTCGACGTCTTCCTCAGCCACAGCGCGAAGGACAAACCGGTAATGCGGGTGCTGGCAAACCGGCTGAAAGAAGATAAACTGCGCGTGTGGTTTACGAGAGCCACTCCCCTCCCCCCAGGGAGAGGGTCGAGAAGCGTCGCAAAACACTTGCGTGCTCGTGCTCTGCATGTCGGCGAATGTGTTCGGCTCGAAAGGAGAAAAATACAAATGGCAAAGATCAGTGTGAAAGGCCGGGATATCGCCATCTTCCGGCAAAAGGAAGATGATTGATTATATCTGCATCACGGATATTGCGAGATTCAAAAATTCAGACAGAACTGATGATTTAATCAGAAACTGGCTGCGGAACAGGAATACCATTGAATTTTTAGGAATCTGGGAGCAGTTGAACAACCCTGATTTTAAACCCGTCGAATTCGACGGGTTTAGAAAACAAGCCGGACTTAACAGCTTTACGTTAACCCCAAGCCAATGGATTGAAAAAACAAACGCAATTGGTATCATATCCAAACCGGGCCGTTACGGCGGCACCTACGCTCACAAAGATATCGCTTTCGAGTTTGCGTCTTGGATTTCAGTGGAATTCAAGCTTTATTTGATCAAAGAATTCCAACGCCTGAAAGAAGAGGAGTTGAAGCAGCTCGGCTGGGACATCCGGCGCAATCTTGCTAAAATCAATTATCGCATTCACACCGACGCCATCAAAGAGAACCTAATTCCGCCGGAATTGACGCCACACCAGATCAACTTGATCTACGCTTCGGAGGCGGATGTTTTAAATATGGCGCTCTTCGGCATGACCGCGAAGCAATGGCGCGACAGCCATCCGGGTGAGAAGGGCAATATTCGCGATTACGCCAATGTGTCGCAGCTTGTGTGTCTCTCCAATTTGGAGAATCTGAATGCCCTGTTCATTCAAGAAAAGACACCGCAAGCGGAACGGTTGCGCAAATTGAATCAGATCGCCATTCAGCAAATGAAACTGCTCACGGACGATACCAGAGTGAAGCAGCTTGGGGCGGGAGGCAAATGATGCTCGACGATTTTCAATATAAAGTAGTCCTCGCCCCTTTGTGGGCGAATGTAGCGTGCAATGAGTTTCGTTTTTCACCATCGCCCCACAAGCGGGCGTGACTACAAAAGCCAAAAACAACATGCCCAACGATTTCAAATACAACGTTTCGTAGCCCCCGCCCCTTGTGGGCGGATTTTGCAAGCAACCAGTTTCGTTTTCAAACATCGACCCACAAGGGGTCGCGACTACAAAAATCAAAAACCATGCCTGACGATTTCAAATACGACGTCTTCCTCAGCCACAGCACGAAAGACAAGCCGGTGGTGCGCGAGTTGGCGGACCGGCTGATTCACCGATGATGAGATTCGGCGTTTGCGACGTGGTAGTGTGGTAAGGCACAAGTTGAAACAAAAGCAAAGCTAATCATGCAAAAACAAAGAGCCGCCGAGAATGCGCAAAGAGTTTCTTTTGCCAACCCCGTCAGGGATGGAATGTTTATAGTTGCTGCATCAAATTCATCAAAAACCGCGTAGTGGTGACATGCAATCTTAGTCCTGCACATGCCACTCCTATCAGAGTTTTGATCTTAAAAATGTAACCGAGCCTATTAACATTTCACGCCTGCGGCGTTTGACTACTTGCAATCAACGCGCAATAGATCTGCTCTGAAAAACTTTGCGTTTTCTCTGCGCCTTGGGGCCTTGGCGGCTTTGCGTGAATTTTTTCTTTTTCTGTCGGATAGCCGCAAACGTGTCCGGCGAAATTGGCTGAAAAGCCTGCTGCTTTGATGGAAGTTATGGGAAGGCCCGTTTTATGATGATCTTCGGCACGGGGATACTGCTGTTGATTCACATTAGCGAGGCAAACCTCTGAATGTTGCGGGAATTCGATTAACCCAAAATTTCACGCCAAGGAAAATCATGACTATTCGAATGAAACTGCCGCTGAACGCTTATTGGGCGTTTTTTGTTTCGTTTGCACTGGCAATTTTTATCGTCGAACTGGGGATTGTCAACTCGATTTATTTTGCAGAAAACCCAGATGTCATCTCTCTCGCCCTCACACTCGATTTTGCCCTAGGCATTCCGGCGCTGTATTATTTTTTACTCGTCCGCAAAAAACAAGCGCCGGCCATCACTCTCATTCCGGTTATTATTCTATCGTTGATCATTGCCGGTTTCGTCCTGCCCTCGTCTCAGCAAACCTATCTCGATTGGCTCAAAAACCTCATTCCCGTGCTTGAGCTGATCGTTCTGGGGTTTGTCTTCAGCAAAATTCGGAAGATTGCGCACAGCTTTCACGAAGCGAAACGAAGCGAGATTTATGTCACGGACGCCCTCACCGCCAGTGTCAAGCAGGCGCTCGGCAATGTGCCGGGACTTGGATTTATCCTGACGGAATTCTCACTTCTGTACTTTGCTTTTGCCGGCTGGTTCAAGAAGTTTTCAAGCTCCGATCCCGGCCACCTCCCATTTTCGTATCACCGTAGAAGCGGCTATGCCGCCATTGCCGGCGTTGTGCTGCTGGCTTTGATCACGGAAACGACGGCCTTACACCTGCTGTTGCAGCGCTGGAGCGCACTCGCCGCGTGGATTTTTACCGGGCTTAGCATCTATAGCGCATTCTGGCTGCTCGGGGATTATCACGCCATGCGGCTTCATCCGATTGTTCTCACTCGGGAATTTTTGTATCTTCGCATCGGTTTGCGCTGGCGGGCTGTCATTCCGCTCGCTGAAATTATTGACATTCAAAATTTCAGCCCGCGTGAAAAAAAAGCCGCTGATTACTTGCGCTTAACAGTTTTTGGCGATCCGCGTTTCGTTATTCAATGCAAACAGCAAGTGATGGTATCGGGATTATTTGGCATCAAACGCGAAGTGCGTCAAATCGGTTTAAGCGTTGATGATGAAAAATTATTTCGGGAAGAATTGCGCAAGCGCCTTGCAATGCCTGCTACGATTTAAAGAATTCGGCCAAAAAGTTTAATAGATTCAAAAACAGGCATTTGATTTTTTCCAAACAAAGGAGAGGCACTCATGAGCAGCGTTGACAAAGCAGTAGAAACCCAACTCAAAAACATTCAAACCAAAACCGGCAAAACCCTCGATCAGCTTTACGCGATTATCAAAAAGAGCAAACTGGCGAAGCACGGCGAAATGCGTGACATGTTGAAGAAAGATCTCGGCATGGGCCACGGCGATGCCAACACCGTTGTGCATTTCTATATGAAATCTCTTGAGCCAGCCTCGGCACAAGCGGGCGGCGCTTCTCCGGACGCGGCACTTGACACGATCTATTCCGGCGCAAAAGCGCATTTCCGCCCGATTCATGACAAGTTGATGACGGCGATCAACAAGTTCGGCGAGTTTGAGATTGCGCCTAAGAAAACTTACGTCAGCCTGCGTCGCAAAAAGCAATTCGCCATGATCGGCCCGGCAACCAACACCCGTTTTGAAGTTGGTTTGAACATGAAAGGTGTCAAAGCCACCGCGCGTTTGCTGGCGCTGCCTCCCGGCGGCATGTGCCAGTACAAAGTCAATCTCACGGAGGTCAAAGAGGTTGACAAAGAACTGATTGACTGGATCAAGCAAGCTTATGAGAGCGCGGGTTGAGTTCATCGCGCCCTCTTGCTGAACCAATTCTCCAAAAACTGCTGCCGAGATTTTAATGGAGTAACCCTGATGTGCCGAAACATCAAAACGCTTTACAATTTTGCGCCGCCGGCGACAGATGAAGAGATTCACGCCGCAGCACTGCAGTATGTGCGCAAAATCAGCGGTTTCAACAAGCCCTCGCAGGCAAACGAAGCCGCATTCGAGCATGCTGTTACGCAAGTCACACTGATATCGAAAAGACTGCTGGAATCATTGATTACCAATGCGTCACCGCGAGATCGAGAAGAGGAAGCGCGTAAAGCCCGGGAACGCGCCAAGCTCAGGTTTGGTTAAAGATTGCCAAACTCAACCGGACTCGTAATTTTAGACAATTATAGAGCCACGGATGGACATGGATTCTCACGGATTTCGTGTTTGAGCTTCATCCGTGTTGATCAGTGTCAATCCGTGGCTACAAAAACCTCCTCCCCCAAATCCGGCGAAAGAAAATTGTGAAATTGTCAGAGATTCTTTTTATTTTCAGCAAAATTTCTACCGCTGCCTCGCTATCGCAAAGAATATCAGGTGTTGTTCTCACGCATGTAATCCTGATTGAGCATCGATCAACATGAGCATGAAACACCTGCAACGCGTGCGCCGCATTTGCACGGCTTTGCCCGAGGTCACCGAAAAGCTTTCTCACGGTGAACCGACTTTTTTCGTGCGGAAGAAAGTTTTTTGCATGTTCGCCAACAATCATCACAATGATGGGCATGTTGCGGTGTGGCTGCCGGCGCCGTTCGGTATGCAAGAAATGTTGATCGCCAACGCGCCGGAAAAATTTTTCAAGCCGCCTTATGTCGGCGTGCGCGGCTGGATCGGCGTGGAGCTTGCCCGCGTGAGCGATGCCGAATTGACATTTCATGTGCGTGAGGCCTGGCGGCAAGTCGCGCCCAAAACCTTGCAGGTCATGCTCAGAGCGGAGTCAGATAAAACCAAAAAGCGATGATGATGGCACTATGAAAAATTTCGCAGAAGTGTTGCGCGGCTATGTCGGCAAGAAAGGTGAGTTGCATACGCGCGATGGCATGTACCATTTCATTGTGAAAAAATCGGGGACTGGCAGCGTCAAGCTCGTTGATGCCGGCGCCGATTATGCCGAGTTCGCGCTGGAGAAGGGCTATCGCTTCATCCACGTCAGCCGGCTGATTTTGGAAGTGGAATAGTGCAGCAAAAAATCGCAACGCTTTAGATCAGCGCCCGGGCGCTAACCCATAAAAGGAGTTTTTGTTCATGATCAATGTACAACCGCCCAGCGGCACACGCGATTTTCTCGCCGTGGACTTGCGCAAGCGCCGGCAAGTGATGCGCGTGATTCAGGACGTTTATGAGTCGTTCGGCTTTGAGCCGCTGGAAACACCATCATTTGAGAATCTCTCCACGCTGCTGGGCAAATATGGCGAAGAAGGCGATCAGCTCTTGTTTCGCATTCTCCGGCGCGGGGAAAAATTGACGGAAGCGTTGGCCGCTCAAAAGTTAACACAAAACGATTTGAGCGACATGGCGTTGCGCTATGATCTCACCGTGCCGCTGGCGCGCGTGATGGCGCGCTATCGCAGCCAATTGCCAAAATTCTACAAACGCTATCAAATTCAGCCGGTGTGGCGCGCCGACCGGCCGGCGAAGGGCCGCTTTCGCGAGTTCATGCAATGCGATGTGGATGTGTGCGGCAGCACTTCGCTGGTGGTGGAAGCCGAAGTTTTGACGGCAGCCTGCACGGTGTTGGATCGTTTGCAATTCGATAATTACAAAATCAGCCTCAATCATCGCGAAGTGTTGCGCGGCTTAATCGAAGCCGCGGGCGTTGCCGCGGAATTGGAAGCGACCGCATTGGTGGCCGTGGACAAACTCGATAAAATTGGGCAATCCGGTGTGATAGATGAGTTGGTACAACGTGGCATTGCAACGGCCTCCGCGCAGAAATTACTGCAACTGCTGGAACAAACGCTTGCAATCTCGGATAATCAAACGCGCCTGGCTTTTTTGCGCGAGCAAATGCAGCGACCCTCAGCGCTGGCCGGCTTGGAAGATTTGCGCACGATTCTGGAGTTGTGCCGCGATACGGCTGCCGGTCCTCGCTTGGAAATCAACCCAAGCTTGGCGCGCGGTTTGTCCTATTACACTGGCGCAATTTTCGAAGTGGTTGTGCCCGGGGTTTCAGGTTCGCTGGGCGGCGGGGGACGCTATGACGGTCTGGTCGGCATGTTTGCCGGACAGGAGATTCCGGCATGCGGTTTTTCGCTGGGCTTGGAAAGAATCTTGTTGTTGCTGGATGAGCTGGGCAAATTCAAAGATGCGGCAAGCACGGTTCAAATCATGTTTGCGAACTTTGCTGAAACGCAGGCAGAAATTCTGGCGTTGGCGAATCGCCTCCGCAACGCCGGCGTCACCTGCGATGTTTATCCTGAACCGGCAGGCTTAAAGCAGCAATTCAATTACGCAGCAGCGCGGCAGGCGCAATACGTTGCCTTCTACGGCGAACGCGAGAAAGAAGCCGGGCAACTGCGCTTGAAACGCCAATCAGACGGTGTGGAGCTGAGTCTTGCGGCAACGAATTTGGAGAATGAATTGCAGAAGCTGGTATTGATCTAAAAAAATCCACCAGGCTTTCGTTCGGCGCGGCCGGGGTTTCATCACATGCGCGCCGGATCGTGTTAGCGCGCGTTTTCAAAGATTGAAAAATTTGAAAACGCGCGTTTTTTTATTAACCCGTAATCGAGTAATACACCTTTTCCGAAATCTCCGCCCATGACGTCATTTGTTTGCGAAATTGTTCGAATGATTCATACACCTTCTTGCTCATTGCATCTTGCGTGGTGATTTCGGCGATGACTTCGGCGGAAAATTGGCGAAAGGCGTTCAAAACATCGTCCGGGAATTTTTTGATCGTCACACGTTCTTCGTGCAGCAATTTTTGCAAATAGATGTTGTTCTTTGCCTCAAATTCCGAAAGCATCCAGGTATTGGCGCGCGCGGCTGCCGCGCGAATAATCGCCTGCAAATCCTTGGGCAGATTTTCAAAGGCGGTTTTGTTCACGGCCAGCTCCAGCACGGGTCCGGGTTCATGCCAGCCGGGGTAATAATAATACTTTGCAATCTTGTGCAGGCCGAGCAGATAATCATGATAAGGTCCCACCCATTCCGTTGCATCGATCACACCGCGTTCGAGGTTGGTATAAATTTCCGAGCCGGGGGTTGAGAGGCCGTTGCCGCCGGCTTTGTCGATCACTTTACCGCCCAAGCCGGGAATGCGCATCTTCAAGCCTTTGACATCGGCAATGGAATTGATTTCCTTGTTGAACCAGCCGCCCATTTGCACGCCGGTGTTGCCGCCGGGCATGGGAATGAGATTGAACGGCGCATACGCTTCTTCCCAGAGCGCCAGCCCGCCGCCGCAATAAAGCCAGGCGTTCATCTGTTGCGCGTTCATGCCGAACGGCACCGCCGAGAAAAACGGCGCTGCCGGACACTTGCCGGTCCAATAATAAGACACCCCATGACTCATCTCCGCCGCGCCCTGCCAAACCGCTTCAAACGATTCAAAGGCCGGCACCAGCTCACCGCCGCCATAGACTTGAATTTTCATCCGGCCCTCGGACATCTCCCCGATCCATTGCGCAATCAACTCCGCGCCTTCGCCCATTACCGGAAAATGCGGCGGCCAGGTGGTTACCATTTTCCATTCATATGTTTTGCGCGTGTGCACGGCCGGAGCTTCGCCCGCAGCTTGTTGCTGCGGCTGCGAGCTGCACCCCAGCAGCAGAGCACTGCCGCCGGCAAGGGTGGCAGAGGAAGCATTTTTGAGAAAGTCACGGCGATTGAGGCGATTGAGGCGATTCATGCGGATTCCTTAGTTAGAATTCTTGCTTTTTGTCCAGACAACGAACTTCACGAGGAACTGTTTTCGCGCGCGGCTTGTTCATCGGATTCTTGATACTTCTTGAGCTTGCGCCAGAGGGTCGTGCGGCCGATGGCAAGCACCCGCGCCGCTTCGTCAAAATTGCCCTGACAATGCGCAAGTGTGGCGAGAATGTGGCGCTTTTCGACTTCTTCCAATGTAAGTTCCCCATTGCGCTGCGCCTCCGAGCGCGCAGTTTTGTGCAGCGCTTCAGGCAGCTCGCGCAAACCGATTTCGCGTTCCGTGGAAAGCGCGACCGCGCGTTCGATGGCGTTTTCCAACTCGCGCACATTCCCCGGCCAATCATGGCTCTTCAACTTTGATAAAGCTTCCGCGGTAAACTCGCGGCCGGGTTTGCGCAGGCGTGCGGCGAATTTCTGCAAGAAGAACCGCGCCAGCGGCAAAACATCCTCCCGGCGCTCACGCAGCGGCGGCAGATCGATTTGAATCACATTCAAACGGTAAAACAAATCGCTGCGAAATTTCCCCTGCTCGACCATCTCCAGCAAATTGCGGTTGGTGGCGGCCAACACGCGCACGTCGAGCATCGTGGTGTTGTTGCTGCCCACGCGCTTGATCTCGCCTTCTTGCAAGAAGCGCAGCAGTTTGACTTGCAACGCTATCGGCAATTCGCTGATTTCATCCAGAAAAATCGTGCCGCCGTGCGCTTCTTCGAACAGGCCTTTCTTGTCGCGCAGCGCGCCGGTAAATGCGCCGCGCACATGGCCGAACAGCTCGCTTTCCAGCAAATTTTCGGGAATTGCGCCGCAATTGACGACGACGAACGGCTGCCGCGCGCGCGGGCTTTCGTCATGAATGGCGCGCGCCACCAATTCTTTGCCGGTGCCGCTCTCGCCTTGAATCAACACCGTGATATCGGTGCGTGCCAGGCGCGCAATCAATTCGAAAACTTTTTGCATCGGCGCGCTGCTGCCCACCATGGCGCCGAAATGAAACCGTTCTGCGGAATTTGCCCATTCAAAAAAATGTGCGGCTTCCTGGGCAATCCACCCCGCAACTTTCTGCTCCACGGCCACGCGGCTTTGCAGATTTTGTGCGAGCAACCGGTTCAAATCAGCGCGCGTGAAGAAAAAAAGGTTGTCCATCTTGCCCAGCGCGCGGTCGGCGCCGGCCTCGTGCGCAAGATCGACCAGCAGCAACGGCGCATGCTGGCGCTGCGCCATGAGTTTTTGCACGAATTTTTTATCGGTCAGCGGCGGGCCATAATCCGATAAAAGAAGAATAAGATCAACGTGCGGCAGCGCTTTCGAATTATCGTCCCACGAAAGCGTGGTGATCAGCGGAAAAATCTTGTTGATTTGTTTTTCGTCGCGGGCATCGTTCGTCAGCAAGAACAGCTTGCCCAGTCGTGCTTGCTGTAACGCTTGCGCCGTTGTAATCGCCTCCGCAACGGCGCCGATGATGAGCACTTGGCGCTCGCGCAAGTCCCCAAAAATTTTTCCAGCAACTTCGAGAATCGCGGGCGCCAGCGAGGTGGCGCCTTCGAAGAAGTTCGTCTCGCTGCGCACTTTTTCAGAGAGCCAAAGCGCGCGATGATACAAGCGGTTCAATAACACGCCGGCGCTGGCAGAATCTTGCGCGGCCACGAAGGCTTTGCGCAAAGCTGCGGCTTGTTGCGCTTCGACCTGGCCGTTGAGTTGCCAGCCGAGCGCCGCGCGAAAAAAATGCGTCACGGCTTGCGTGCTGTGCTGCACGAGCAGGCCTTCCGGCGGCGCGTCGAACTCATTCAGCACGTGGCGCAACGCCTCCAACACGCGCGGCGCAAGCGCGGCATGCTCAGGCTCGCGTTCGTTCGACGCAAGATAAAACGCCGCAGATTGCGCGCCCGGGACGATCAACCATTCCTCCACACCGAGTTGCTGCATGCAGCGATTCAGCTTCTCAATGTTGAGGTCGAGACCGGGGGTTTCCGCCCGCGCCGCGCCGGTTTGCGCTAAAGAGATGTGATAAGCGTGCAACCACATGTTCAACGAAAATCATGAACTTCGGTAAATGCCAATGATACGATGAGAAATGAAAACATGAGCCAGCCAAAGCCGAGCAGGGATACCACGGCGGTGCGCTTGCCCTGCCAGCCGCTCGAGAGGCGCCCGGCCCAATGCCAAAAATAAATCAGCCAGGTTAAACCAGCGGCAATAAATTTTGCGTCCCAGATAAAAAATTGCTCGGCGATCTTTGTGCCCTCGTAAATGCCCAGGGCAACGCCGAGGGTAAGGAAAATCAGGCCGATGTTGACCGCGCGATTGCTGAGGGAATCAAAAAAGGCGAGCGAAGGAAGGCGGCGATAAAACAGGCCGGTGCTTTTCTTTTGCAGTTCGCGCGAGAGCAACAGATAAAGCACGCTGGCGATGAAGGAAATCGCAAAAGCAGAATAGGCGAAGAGCAGCACGATGACATGAATCTCAAAAACGATTTCGTGCAGCAACAGCGCCGGCAACTCGCGGTTGAAGTCGATGCCAATATTGGAAAGCAAATGCAGGATCAATATGATCGGCAAAATGAACATGCCCAGCGAACGTTCGTGCAAGCGCCACTCCAGGCTCAAATACACCACGCCAAAGAGCCAGGCGCAGGTGGTGAGCGCTTCGTAAATGCTGGTCACCGGCATGTGCCCGAGGGTAAAGCTCAAATGGATGAGATAAAACAAATGCGCGGTAACCGCCGCTGCTGCCAATGGATTCAAACCGCTGGCGGCTTGCGCTTTGGCCTGCCGAAAGGTGTAGATGTAATGACTCTGCGCGATCGCATAAAGCGCAACGATGAGCCATTGTTCAAGATAAAGCATAAGCTGAGGAAAATTTCATAAACGGCTTTTGAGCAGGCGGCGAGTCCGCAACCGCCGCGTCGAGTGAGAGCACGCTGGCAACGGCGAGAACATTCCGCAAAAAGAACTCACAGCGATTCAAGTATCACGTTTGTGTGTTGTAAAGATATGCAAAAAATGCTGACTTGCAACAACTCAAAATCCCACGGCATAAGAAACGCCAATTTTTTCCAGCCAGATATACAACAATGAAAAGCTATGGCGGCGATAAAAATGCGTCAACACCAAATGCGAACGCCGGCCGTCGTACATCGGTCGCACAGAAAAATTGTACGGCAGGGCAAGATTTCCGCCAAAGGGGAAATTGTATCCGCGCTGCCATTCGGAATAATTCAGGCTTGCGTACAGCGACAGCGGCGTGTGCGGCAGGTGCTTTGCGAGCGTGAGATAATAACTTTGTTTGCCCTGCGGCGAGCCAATGCGATCCGAGCTTGTGCCCATAAACACGGCCGGCCATTGCGGCGTTTCCGTAAACAGATACCACGTGACCAGCGGCCCAATTTCTCCGGCCGCGGGATTGTACTCCGCGCCGATTTGCAGCGTGCGCCAGAGCCGGTAATTTGCGGTGAATCGCCAACGCGGCCGTTCCAAATCGGTATCAACATAACGCGCGGAAATATTCCACGCGGTTTCCAAACCGCTCCCACGGAGCGGCGCGCCTTCGCCCGGTCAGCCGCTTCAGGTGGGCGCTTGCGCCACCGGACGCGGGCGCTTGGGCTTTTCCGACGTCTCTTGCGCCCAGGCGGCAATCGCCGCGAACAGAAACAAATTGATGATCACACGGTGCAAAGGCACAAAACCTCTCCTTTCTCTTCTCTTCGCGTCATTTCGGTGCAGAGGGCTTCATGGTCAAACCACTAACCTTTAAAATCCGGCGAGTTTTTTGGCGAGGTGAAATATCCGATCAAAATGTATTTTTCACAAGCGCAATTTTATGCGGCAATCAAAATAATTTTGGAAAGCGGCGGGCGTGAGGTTGCTTGATGAATGGCTGCAAATTGTGCTTTCCTTTTTATTGTAAATTGAATATCATGATGCCCTCTTGATTCAAAACGATCCGCACAACTACTCTAACGAGGAGAGTCATATGTCAGCTATGAATTCCTACCGCAGCAAGCATGACCTCGAGATGCACGGCATTAAGAACGCCAATCATGAGTATTGGAATTTGACCACGGCAGCATTGTATGAAGAAGCCGTGCTGCGGCGCGAAGGCGTTGTTGCACATCTCGGCCCTCTGGTTGTGCGCACAGGCCATCACACCGGCCGCTCGCCGAATGACAAATACATCGTCAAAGAGCCTTCCAGCGAAAAGAACATTTGGTGGGGCAAGGTCAATCGTTCGTTTGATACGGACAAATTCGACCGGCTGTATCAGCGCATGATTTCCTATTTGCAAGGCAAGGATCTTTTCATTCAGGATTGTTTCGGCGGCGCCGATCCCGCCTATCGCCTGCCCATTCGCATCATCACAGAAAGCGCGTGGCACAATTTGTTCGCGCGCAATCTTTTTGTGCGGGCGCAACCGCATGAACTCGCCGAGCACAAACCCGAGTTCACCGTCATCAATGCCCCGCGTTTTCATGCGATTCCGGAAAATGACGGCACCAATTCCGAGGTGTTCGTCATTGTGCATTTCGCCAAACGCGTGATCATCATCGGCGGCACCAGTTATGCCGGCGAAATCAAAAAATCGATTTTTACTATTCTCAATTATATTCTGCCCTTGCAGGAAGTGTTGTCGATGCACTGCTCGGCCAACATCGGCGCGCACGGCGACACGGCGCTGTTTTTCGGACTCTCCGGCACCGGCAAAACCACCCTCTCGGCCGATCCGCATCGCCGCCTGATCGGCGATGATGAACACGGCTGGAGCAACACCGGCGTATTCAATTTCGAAGGCGGCTGCTATGCGAAAGTCATTCGCCTTTCAGAAGAAGCGGAGCCGGAGATTTATGAAACCACCCGGCGCTTCGGCACAATTCTCGAAAACGTCACGTTCGACTCCTACACACGCCGCCTCGATTTGAATGACGCTTCGCTGACCGAAAACACGCGCGGCGCTTATCCCATCGGCTACATTCCGAATCACGAACCGAGCGGCATGGGCGGCCATCCTCAAAATATTATCATGCTCACCGCCGATGCTTTCGGCGTCATGCCGCCGATCGCCAAGTTGACCTCCGAGCAGGCCATGTACCATTTTCTCTCCGGCTACACCGCCAAAGTGGCGGGCACGGAAAAAGGCCTGGGCAAAGAGCCGCAAGCGACGTTCAGCACGTGTTTCGGCGCGCCGTTCATGGCTCTACATCCAACCGTGTATGCCAGGATGCTCGGCGAAAAAGTTGCCAAACACAAGGTCAACTGCTGGCTGGTCAACACCGGCTGGACCGGCGGTCCGTTCGGCGTCGGCCATCGCATGAAAATCGCATACACCCGCGCGATGGTGAGTGCCGCGCTTGATGGCCGCCTGGCGCAAGTTGCGACCAGCGAAGATCTGATCTTCGGCTTGCACATTCCAAATTCTTGTCCCGATGTTCCCAACGAAGTTTTGCAGCCGCGCAACACGTGGCAAGACGGCAAGGCCTATGATGAACAAGCCCAACATCTCGCCGGACTTTTTCATAAGAATTTCGAGCAGTTCGCAGGCGAGGTGACGCCGCCCATTGCTGCCGCGGGGCCAAAGGCCGGCAAATAAGCTATCTTCATTATGAAACTCCTCAAGCAAGATTAAAAGCACCGCCCACAAAAATGAAATCCCACAAAATTAAAAAAGCTTTTTGTGGAATTTCAATTTTGCGGACAAAAAGCTTTTGAAGGTCTTCAAGGCAGAACAGCCCCGATCGGCGCCGACTTTTCGCTTGACTCTCTAGCGTTTTTTTTATATCATGCTCACACTTTTGCACGTTGTTCCTGGTCAAAAATTTGCGGAGAGAGGAAAATCGGCGCCGTGTCAACCATGACGGAATGTCGCCTTCGCTTTCGCCGCATCCATCACAGGCAACTTGTATTTGTACCGTGAGCGAGGGAAGGAAGGGAAATGCTATTTGATTTTGGCACCGCATTCGTCTTTTTCGTCATCGGCGCGGCGTTTATCGTCGTCATGCTTCTCGTATCCCGCCTGCTGCAACCTCGACATCCCACCCCCGGCAAATTATCAACCTATGAATGCGGCGAACAGCCGGTCGGAGAATCCTGGATCCAATTCAACAACCGCTTCTACGTCATTGCACTCATCTTTCTGATCTTCGATGTTGAAATCGTGTTTCTATTTCCCTGGGCCGTGGTCTTCAAAAATCTCGGCACCTTTGCTTTCGTAGAAATGGTCGTTTTTGTGGTGATCTTGTTGGTCGGCCTTGCCTACGTGTGGCGCAAGGGCGATTTGGAATGGGATAAGCCTGTGACCGGAAAATATGCGCGCGAGCGCTCGCCCGAACTTTATGAAGAACTGCCCGCGCCCGGTATCGTGAAATCCGAAACGCGCGCTGCCGTGAGCGAACCGGCCTGAGCCGCAATTCCGCCGCATGTTCCTGCGCTGCCTGGCGGCGCAGCGCACCGTTTAGTTTGACAGCAAAACAGATTGGCTAAAATCGCCTGCAGCAGGCGATCATGACAACGAAGTCGCGAGGAGAATTCATTCATGCAAGACTTGATTGCGAGCTTGCAAACGCAACTGGGCGTTTCCGGCACCTGGTTCACGATTCTGGTGATGGTCGTATTCGCCCTCCTCATAACCGTCGTCATGGCGGTGAATTCGATCGTACTCGTCTGGCTGGAGCGCAAAGTCTCGGCGTGGATGCAGGATCGCCTCGGGCCTATGGAAGTCGGGCCGTTTCAGGGCATCCTGCAAACCGTGGCAGATGCGGTAAAACTGCTGCTCAAAGAAGACATTGTGCCAAAAGCCGCAGACAAAAAGCTGCATTTGCTGTCGCCGTTGATCGTGTTTGCTGCGCCCTGCGCCGCGTTCGCGGCGTTTTCTTACACGCGTGATTTTCGCATGGCAGATTTCAACATCGGAATCTTCTATGTGGCGGCCATCACCTCATTGTCGGTAATCGGCATTCTCCTGTCCGGCTGGGCCTCCAATAACAAATGGGCACTGCTCGGCGGCATGCGCGCCGCCGCGCAAATCGTCAGCTACGAAATCCCCGCCGGGCTTTCGATGCTGGTCATCATCATGCAAGTCGGCTCGCTCAGTTTTCATGAAATTACGCTGGCGCAAGACGGCGGTTTTTGGAATTGGTTCGTGTTTCAGTATCCGCCCTTCAACTTCATCGCATTCCTCATTTTCTTCACCGCCACGCTCGCCGAATGTAACCGCACACCGTTCGATCTGCCGGAAGCCGAATCAGAGTTGGTTGCCGGCTTTCACACCGAATACAGCGGCTTCAAATGGTCGATTTTTATGATGTCGGAATACGGCGAAATGCTGGTGGTATCGATCATGGTCGCCACGTTGTTTCTCGGCGGATGGTCCAGCCCGTTCGGCGACTTCTTGAATACCGGCGCGTGGGGTTTGGTATGGCTCTCGACTAAAATCTTTGTGTTGATTTTCGTGCAAATGTGGCTGCGCTGGACGTTGCCGCGCTTGCGCGTCGATCAGCTCATGTATACCTCCTGGAAAGTGTTGACGCCGTTTGCATTCGTGTGCCTCTTCGCGGTGGGCTTGTGGATGTTGATTTGATTTCTTGAAAGTGATCGGGAGTTTTTCATGACGACTTTTGATGCGATGTTTTATCTGATCGCCCTGGCCACGCTGGCCTCGGCTGTGATCATGGTGTTCGGGAAAAACATCATCTACAACGCCGTCGGCCTGTTGTTCACACTCATCGGCGTGGCCGGCATCTATGTCATGCTGGGCGCGGATTTTCTCGCGGGCACGCAAATGCTGATTTATGTCGGCGGCATTCTCGTGCTGCTGCTTTTCGGCGTGATGCTGTCACAGCGCGTCAGCGGGCTTGAAATGCGCACCGGCACGCTGCAAGTGTTGCCGGCGGTTTTGGTGTGCGCGGGCATTGCGGCGATTCTCGTGCGCGTGGTGTTCAGCAATGACTGGAATCTCGTGCAACAAACCGACATGCCGCCGACTGTCGCCGGCCTGGGCCATCTGTTGCTGACGGATTTTTTGATACCCTTTGAAATTGTTTCAATACTTCTGCTCGCGGCGCTCGTGGGCGCGGCGTTCATTGCGAGAAGGGAGACGCGCTGATGCAAGTCGGACTCGCGCACTTTTTGGTTTTGGCGGCATTGCTGTTCTCGCTCGGCTTGATTGCCGTCATCACCAAACGCAATGCCGTGACGGTGTTGATGGGCATCGAATTGATCATCAACGCCGCCAACATCAACTTTATCGCGTTCGCGCGCTATCTTGACAAAGATGCCTCGCCCATGGACGGGCAGGTGTTTGGCATCTTCGTCATCATCATTGCCGCTGCCGGCGCCGCGGTGGCGCTGGCGATTGTGTTGAATCTCTATCAGCGCATGCGCTCGGTGAATCTCGACGAAGCCGATTCCCTGGCGCGCTAAGGCTCTTGCCGCCGTCTCAGGCTCGTCAATCCTCATTAAAAATGCTCAAGCTGATTTAACAGCTCTGAAGGATGCTCGTGGATACCATTCTCATTCAAGCAGTCGCCATCGTCCTGTTGCCGCTGGCAGCGTTCACGATTCTCATCTTCTTCGGCAAACGCCTGCCGCGCCAGGGCGACTGGCTCATGACCAGCGCCATCGCGGTCAGCTTGTTGCTTTCCATCATCATTCTCGGCCAGGTCTTTCGAACTTATGATCCCAATTTTCGCGTCGCACAATCGTTCGAATGGATCAGCATCGGATCGATCAACATTACCCCCGGCCTGGCGGTGGACAATCTCACAGCCGTCATGCTGTTCGTGGTCACCCTCATCAGCACGCTGGTCTATCTTTTCTCGATTGGTTACATGGAAGGCGACGTGCGCTACGGCCGCTATTTTGCCTATCTTGGTTTTTTCTCATTTTCGATGCTCGGGCTGGTCATCGTAGACAGCTTCTTCGGCATTTACATTTTTTGGGAATTGGTCGGCGTCAGTTCCTATCTGCTCATCGGCCATTGGTACGAAAAAGATTCCGCTTCAGACGCCGCCAAGAAGGCCTTTCTGGTCAATCGTATCGGCGATATCGGCATGCTCACTGGTATTATGATCATCTTCGCCCATCTTGGCACGTTCAACTATCAGGAAGTCTTCTCCGGCATTGCCGGCGGCGGATTGCTCGATCCCTGGCTCACCGCCGCAGGCGTTTTGGTTTTTCTCGGGGCCATTGGCAAATCGGCGCAATTTCCGCTGCACGTCTGGCTGCCCGATGCCATGGAAGGCCCGACGCCCGTCTCCGCCTTGATTCATGCCGCCACGATGGTGGCTGCGGGCGTGTACATGGTCGGCCGCACGTTTCCGCTTTACACCGAAAGCGCGCTGTTGTTCATCGCCATCATCGGCACGATCACGGCATTCATTGCGGCCACGATTGCGATTGCGCAAATGGATATCAAAAAGGTGCTGGCTTATTCGACCGTGAGCCAGCTCGGCTACATGGTGGCGGCGCTGGGCGTGGGCGGCTATACCGCCGGACTTTTTCATTTGATGACGCACGCCTTCTTCAAAGCCCTGCTCTTCCTGGGCTCCGGCTCGGTGATTCATGCCATGCACCACGCGCTGCACAAATTGCACGATCATGACACCGATCCGCAAGACATGCGCAACATGGGCGGCTTGCGCGCCAAGTTGCCGCTTACCTTTGCCACGATGGCGATTGCGACCTGCGCCATTGCGGGTGTGCCGTTCCTCTCCGGCTTCTTCAGCAAAGACGCCATTCTTGCCGCCGCGCTGGAAAAGGCGCTGATCACGCACAATCCCGTGCACATGATTATTTTCGTGACGCTGGTGTTCTGCGCCGGCATGACGGCATTCTATATGTTCCGCATGCTTTATCTCACCTTCACCGGCACGCCGGCGCGCGAGCAGGTTCATCAACACGCGCACGAATCTCCCAGCGTGATGACGATTCCGCTGATCGTGCTCGCCATTTTGTCGATTGTCGGCGGCTATGGCAGTTGGTTCAGCGATTTGATTCGCAAACCGGAAATGTTTGCAGCGGCGCGCGCGCTGCTGGAAGGCAGCGGCGCCGAACATGAAGCTGCAGCGCACACGGCGCACGTCGTTGCGATGTATCTATCGATCGCCATCGCCGGCCTCGGCATCTTGCTGGCCACCGCTTTCTATTTCTGGAAAAAATTCTCCGCAGATGCGTGGGCGGCGCGCTTCAAATCCGTTCACAATTTTTTGTGGAACAAATGGTATTTTGATGAACTCTATGCCGCCACCGCAATCGCCGGCACATTGGCATTTAGCCGGATTTCAGCCTGGTTTGATGCCAACATCATCGACGGCCTGGTCAACGGCGCCGCCAAACTTACCGTGCTGGGCTCGCGCTTGAGCGGCTGGAATGACCTGAGAATTATCGATGGCGCCGTCAACGGCGTGGCGCGCATCATCGGCTGGTTCGGCGGCACATTGCGTGAAGTGCAAACCGGCAGAGTGCAAACGTATATTTTGATGGCGCTCGGCGCGGTGGTGCTGTTATATGTGTTACAATTGGCCTTTGCATAAGAATCAACTCTTGCATTCGTCTCGACGGATTCTCCCGCTCGCTTTGAAAATCTCCTGCGAGCTTCAATAAAAAGCCGGGCAGGTAAGGGCATTCGTCAATCCATTTGACAGGTTCAGAGGAAGACATGGTTCCAAACATTCTCAGTTGGTTGATCTTTTTGCCGGTCATCGGCGCGGTGGTGGTGCTGGCCATTCCCCGGCATGAAAAGCAGGCGGATATCATTCGCTGGGTTTCGGCGGTGTTTACCGGTCTGCAATTGCTGCTTGCGGTAATGCTGTTCATGGCGTTTGACCGCAACACCTCGAGCATGCAATTCAGCGAAACCGCCGAATGGATTAAATCCTACAACATTTGGTACAAAGTCGGCATCGACGGGCTATCGGTCAGCATGGTGTTGCTCACCGCGCTGCTGTCTTTCATTTGCATCTTCGCCTCGTGGAATATCGACAAAGCGGTGAAGGGCTACTTCACCATGTTTCTGCTGCTCGACGCCGGCATGATGGGCGTGTTCTGCTCACTCGACTTTTTCCTGTTCTATATTTTTTGGGAAGTGATGCTGCTGCCGATGTACTTTCTCATTGGCATTTGGGGCGGCCCGCGGCGCGAATATGCGGCCATCAAATTCTTTCTCTACACCCTCGCCGGCTCCGTACTGATGCTGATCGCCATGCTGGTGTTTTATTTTAACGTCACCGATCCCGTGACCGGCGGCCACACGTTCGACATGCTGGCGATGATGGATCAAACCAATCACATCGGCTTGCTCAGAAATTTCGATGTTCGCCTGCTGGTGTACGCCGCGCTGTTCATCGGCTTCGCCATCAAAGTACCGGCGGTTCCGTTTCACACCTGGTTGCCTGACGCGCATGTGGAAGCGCCTACCGCCATCAGCGTCATTCTGGCGGGGGTATTGTTGAAGATGGGAACCTACGGCATGCTGCGCATCAGCTTTCCGATGCTGCCCGATGCCGTGAAGTTTCCGCCGTTCGCTTACGGCTTCGCCACGATTGCCGTAATCAGCATTGTGTACGCCGCGTTTTGCGCGATGGCGCAAAAAGATCTCAAAAAGCTCGTGGCCTATTCTTCCATCGGGCATATGGGCGTCGTCATGCTCGGCATGATCGGCCTCACGCCGCTCGGTATCAACGGCGCGGTGTTGCAAATGTTCAATCACGGCACGGTCACCGCCATGCTCTTCTTGCTGGTCGGCGTCATTTACGATCGCGCCCACCACCGCGACGTCGACGGTTTCGGCGGCCTGGCGAACAGCATGCCGATCTATACCGGCATCGTGACGGTCGCGTTTTTTGCAAACCTCGGCTTGCCGGGATTGTCCAGTTTCATCAGCGAGGCCTTCAGTTTTCTGGGCGCCTTCAGCTCGACGACATTCAACTTGAAAATCTATACCATCATCTCGACGCTCGGCATCGTGCTGGTCGCGGGCTACATGTTGTGGACGCTGCAACGCATGTTCCTGGGCAAACCCAATCCGAAATACGCCAGTCTGCCTGAAATTAATGGCCGTGAATTGTTCACGCTGGTGCCGTTGGCAGTGATTGTGATTTTTCTCGGCATCTATCCGGCCCCGATGCTGGATTTGTTGGAAGTCTCATTGAACAGTCTGGCGGCTGCCGTGCGTGAAGCCGCGCCCATGATGATGGGCTTGCGCTAATCGCCTGAAAACGCCATGCGATAAAGTTTCATGATCGGGGGTTGTGTTATGAGGTATGCCGTAAAAAGTTCTCGAAAAACAAAATCGCGTCAAGAGGCGCGCGCCGGCAAGTTGATTACGTTCGATGAGTATTTTGAAATCGCCGACGAAAAGATGCGAACAGATTTACTCGACGGGATAATCATCCGCGACTCGCCGGCATTTGCCAAACACGGACGCATCAACAGTTGGCTTGCTCAAGTCATCGGTTTTTATGTAGCAAAACATGATCTCGGCGAGATTTTTTCCCCCACGACTTCGGTGCGCTTCACGCAATACCAGGCGACCGAGCCGGATTTGTTTTTCATCAGCAAAGCGCGGGCGCATATCGTTGGCGAAAAATTCGTCGAGGGCGCGCCGGATTTATGCGTCGAGATCGTTTCGAAGTCGAGCCGCAAGCATGACCGCGGCCGTAAATTCACGCTTTATGCCGATCACGGCGTGCAAGAATACTGGCTCATCGATCCGCTGTCAAACACGGTGGATTTCTTTGGCGCGCAGCAAGGGCGGTTCATCGCCCTCGCGCCAGACGGAGAGGGCCGCCTGCATTCGAATGTTTTGCCGGGCTTTTGGTTGAAGCCGGAATGGCTGCGCGGCGAGTTGCCCGCGGTTTTGCCGGTGTTGAAAGAAATTCTGGGTGAAGAGGCGATTTGATCGTTTTGACTGGAAGGATGATCTCATGGATATTGCTGCACGGCTGCAAGACAACATTGCCAGCTTGAATCATTTTCTGCCGGAATTTATTCTGATCGGCTTGATGCTCGTGTTGATGATCGCCGATGTTTTTATCAAACGCGAGCAAACGCCGTGGCTTGGCATCCTGACTCTGGTGGGCGGCATTATTTGCTTGATCGCCGTGCTGGGCCAAAGCGATGAGCCCGGGCGTGGCATCTTTAACAACATGATGGCCGTCGATCGTTTTGCCACATTTTTCAAGCTGATTTTTCTGGGCAGCATGATCATGACCGTGCTGTTGTCCTTTTCCTCACTGGAATTGGCGGGCAGAAGCGTCGGGGAATACTTCATCCTGCTCACCGCCACCACCCTCGGCATGCTCTGGATGGCCTCGGCAACGAACTTGATTACGATTTTTATCGCGATCGAAACCGTCAGTATCAGCTCGTTCGCGCTGGCCACCTATCTCAAATCCGTCAAGCGTTCGAGCGAAGCGGGATTGAAGTACACGATCTATGGCACCTTCTCTTCCGGGTTGATGTTGTATGGATTCTCCCTCATCTACGGCCTGACCGGCTCGCTGAACATTTATGAGATTTCGCATGTTCTTTCCACAAGCTCACCCAACGCGCTGACGCTGTTCGTCGCTTTCTTGCTGATTCTCGCAGGCTTCGGTTACAAAATTGCTTCCGTGCCTTTTCATTTCTGGGCCCCCGATGTCTACGAAGGCGCGCCCACACCGGTCACGGCCTTCTTCAGCGTGGGGCCGAAGGCCGCGGGTTTTGCGCTGCTCATTCGTTTCGTGACGGTCGGCCTTTCCACCTCCGGCAGCGAGGGCTGGACGACGATTGCCGGCCTGAACTGGCAGCAGTTGCTCGCCGTGGTGTCCGCCGCCACCATGACGCTCGGCAATCTCGTGGCAATCGTGCAAACGAACATGAAGCGCCTGCTGGCCTATTCGAGCATTGCGCATGCCGGCTATGCGCTCATGGGCGTGGTGCTGCTCACGCAAGAGGGCATCAACGCGACGATGTTCTATCTCGTGGCGTATTACCTGATGAATCTCGGCGCCTTTCTCGTGGTGATCATCGTGCAAGAGTTGATCGGCAGCGAGCGTTTGCAAGATTATCGCGGGTTGGGTTTTCGCGCGCCGGTCGTGGCCGCGTGCATGACGTTATTTCTCTTCTCGCTTACCGGCCTGCCCATCACCATCGGCTTCATTGGAAAATTTTATTTGCTGGCGGCAGTGATTCAAGGCGATGCGCAATTCTACTGGCTGGCGGTGGTTGCCATCATCAACACCGTCATTTCTCTATATTATTACGCGCGCATCATCAAAGCCATGTATCTCGAAGCGCCCCCGGAGCCGGCAACCGGCCGTCTGACGGTTGCCTGGCCGGCGATTGCGCTGCTGGCGCTGCTGGCCGTGCCCACATTTGTCTTCGGCATCCTGTTCGGCCCGCTTTACAACCTGACGAAAGCCTCCGTCAAATTTTTTGCCGGAATTTGAACACATACCTGTTTGATTTGTGCGCGACCTCTGGCCGTCGCTTCGAGGGTCTAAATGCGCCGCGGCGAGGCTGCGGCGCGTGCCTTCCTCCGTTCATAAATTTTAACTTGCTTGCCTACCTCGAATTTTTTAAGTTCGCCACACTCTAAAATTTTTGTCGCCGTTCTCGTTTGTTTAAAAAATTTCAAAATGTGTGAAAAAGCGTTTTCACACATTTGTTATTTTGTTATGCCGGCATCATTTCAGCCGGAGCAGACGAGGGGAGATGGTATTGCTAACGCTGCCAACGACGTGCGATGCTCTCACCACGTTGTTACATTAGCTGCTTGCTGCGTTCAATTGGCCGAGGCGCCGGGCGCGCCATTCAGCACTTAGGATTTGTGCCGCATCCACCATCCATCACGAAGGAGAATCATGCGTCGCATACCCGCGAGTTCCGATCCCCTCCCCTTTCAACGTCGCCGGAATACCTTTCACCTCCTTTTGACTCTCGTTTTCTATGCGGTTTTAATCGGCTTCTGGCTGAGCGTCACGCGTGATTCTGCGGATGATCGCAATAAGAATCAAACATCGTTTTCAGCGTTGCCGCTGTTGAGTTCCTGGCCGCAACCCCTCAACCTGGCGCGCCTTTGGGAGGCGCTGCCGGGCGCGTCCACGTCCCGGGATAGCGCGCCGCGCACGCGCGAACAAAATTTTTCCGTGCCGCCCGGTTATCCCACACTCTCCGAATTCGAAACCCGGTTCTTCACTCTGGTTCATAGTTATCCGCAACTCGCCAAGATCGAAAAGATCGGCCGCAGCACGGTTTGGCAACAACCGATTTGGGCGATCCGGCTCACGGCGGCAGCGCATGAACAAACAGGCAAGCCGGCGGTATTATTTACGGCTCTCCATCATGCGCGCGAGCCGGCCGGCGTGTTTATTTGCCTGGCGGTGATGAATGAATTGCTCTCAAATTATGGCGTGAATGCGCGGCATACCCGCCTGCTCGATAGCCTGGAAATTTGGTTCGTACCGATTGTGAATCCCGACGGTTACCGCTACATCATGGAGAGCCAGCGCAATTACCCCTGGTGGCGCAAAAATCTGCGCGACAACAATCACGATGGCCGCTTCGATCCGCTGGTCGATGGGGTTGATTTGAATCGAAATTATGATTACAATTGGAGCGAAGGCGGCGAGAACGAGCCGAGCAGTTGGTTTTATCGCGGCGCGCAGGCCTTTTCCGAACCGGAGATTCAGGCTGTGCGTGATCTTGCGCTGCAAAAAAAGTTCGTGTTGGGCGTCTCTTATCACAGCTACGGCGAAGCGGTGCTTTTTCCGTGGGGCAATTATTTGCCGGCGCCGGATCAAGATTTGATCGTGGACATTGCGCAAACGTGCGCCGCGCAAATCGGGCGGCTTTCAGGGCGCGGGACGTATAACATTCTTCCGCTCAACGGGCGCTGCGGCCAAAGTTCGATTTGGATGTACGGCGAGCTGGGCGCAATCGACTTCATCATCGAAACCGGCGAGGAGTATTTCCCCTCGCTTGCCGATGCGGCGCGCATCGCGGAACAAAACCTGCGCGGCGCCATGTATCTGCTCGAACGCGCGCTCGGCGCCGGCATCTCCGGCCATGTGGTCGACGCGGAAACCGGCAAGCCGCTCAACGCCGATATTCATGTGCGTGGCCGGCGCGCGGATTATGTGCGGCCGCGGCATGCCAACGGCGCCTGGGGCAGGTTCGAACGGCTCTTGCGGCCCGGAACCTACACCGTTGAAATCAGCCAGACGGATTATGAAACAGCCCGTTTTGAGAAAGTGCAGGTTGAGGCGGATCGCATGACGCCGTTGCACGTCATGCTGCGGCGCAAGAATGGGCGCGCCGCGGAAAGCAGTCATTAATCATTTTCACACAACCTCGCGCGCTGAGGGCGCGACAATAAACTTGGAATCGGAGGAGGACAATGAAGAAGTTTGTATGCGGTGTTTTTGTGGGCATCATGGCAAGTTTAGCCGCGCTTGCCATCGCCCAAGAAGGTTTCTACAAAGGCAAGGTGGTATTTGTCAAAGTCGCGCAGGAAAATTTGCGCCGCGCGCCCGGCGGCGAGGTGATGGGATCGTTGGTGAAGGGCACGCCGATGCAAATACTCGCGGTCGAAGATAAATGGGTACAAGTCGCCACCGCCGGGTATATTTGGAAAGAATCCGTGACGGGCGATGAAAAAGTTCTCAGCGGCGAGCAGCCCTATCGCGCCGCCATGATCCTCGTCAAAACCGAAGCCGAGGCGCTGGAACTGATCAAGCAATTGCAGGCAGGCGCGGATTTTCAAAAACTCGCCAAGGAAAAATCTCTCAGCCCGAACGCGGCGCGCGGCGGCGATCTCGGCGATGC
>SZPB01000025.1 GCA_030263535.1 Cytophagia bacterium CHB2 | reverse complement strand
CGGCGAGCCCCACGAAGAGCCGTCATAATGCATTTTATAGATTTGATTCTGCGTAGCATATTTGAACAGCAGCTCGGCGGTGTCATTTGCCAGACCGGTGACGGAAGGTTCTTTTTGCAGCTCATAATAAGTCGTAGAGTACACGTTGGGCCAGGTGTACCAATCCGTGGCTTTGCGGTGGATGATCACATAGTAATTTCCGCTGGTGCCATTGCGGGCTTCCCACACCGCGTGCAACCGCCTGTGGTTGGAATTACCGCTTGATGCAAGCGAGGGCTTTTGATGGCTGTTGTAGGTGCCCGGCACGATTTGTGAGAGATCCTTCGTCGAGCCCCAGCCGGAGGAATCCGGGCCGTTGCGATAGTAGGTGTAATAGATGGTGGCCGGCGAGGATCTGGCATAAACCAACGGCGAGCGGGAATTGTTGCCCCAATAGGTATCGCACCAGGCCAGGCTGGGCGAATTGTCGTCGCTGCCGGTGGAAGGCACGGTGCCGCTGCTCCAACTGCTGCCGTCATTGGCTGAGATGCGCGATCCCAAATTGCTGCCCGTGCGATAGATCAACGTGAGCTTGTCCGTTGCCGGAGTGACAATGACCGGCAGCGGCGCATTGGCGCCGACGTTCGAAGCCGGCTCTGTTGAGTTTGCCCACGTGCTCCCGCCGTTCGTGCTTTTGCGAAAGTGAATGTCGTGCGAGCTGCCATCAAAGCGCTGCCAGGCGACGTAAACTCTTATAACCGAACCAACTTTACGGCTCGCGATACAGGAATAGCCGTTATTTCCAGTACCAGTGCTGATGCGTTTATAATTGCTCCATGTGTTGCCGCCATCGTCTGATTTCTGATAATAGACTTCGCCATTGGCTTCAAAAGCCAGATGATATGCTCCATCAGCGTCGCGCACCAGTTTGCGTGAATTGTTCTGGCCGGTGGCGTCTGCACTGTTGCTGGCCAAGTAACTTTTGTGGAACGTCGCCGTCATCGTTGTCGCTGATGTGGAAATATTGCTGATGGCAAAGCCTGTTGGATCGCCGCCCAAATCGCTCGGCGGACTTCCCGAACGAATATTACTATTTGGCGTCGACGCCATTGAGAAACGAGTGTTGTTGGTGCTTCCTGGAAAAGCATCACCAGGATCGCCGTAAGACCAAATCTGTGATGGGTTGCTGCTACCTCCGGTGTATGGCGCCGTGAAACCGTTGTCCGCCAGCCTTATCCGTTGTATACTACGATCATTGCTGGATATTGTGGAATAAGGTTTGGTATTGAAAACCAATAAACCACCCTTCACTGCATTCGGGTCCCACCAGGCTGGCAGGAATCGGTTAAATCCGGTAAATTGACGGTTTTCAATGACAAATTCTTCGCCGGATGCTGCATCGGTGAAGCGATAAAAATCTGCTGCCCCGGAAATCTGAGTATTGACATACTGAATGCTTTCCGCCATCTCATTTGAGGTAATGTCGGTTGCAGTCGACCAGGCCGTGCTAATTTTGCGGGCAGCGGAAATATGAGCCAGACACTCGCCTTTTCTATTGGGCCCTGCGTCGGCACGATGCATAACATCCCAATCGCCGGTGGCGAAGCCAGTACTCAATGAGTTTTGATCCTGCCAAATGCCGAGAAAAACAAAACCAAGAACATGGAACAATTCATGGGCGTGAACACCAATATGTCGAAACGTCGTGGTGCCGCCGCTGCTAGAGCCGTTCCACTGTTCAGAAGTAGAATAGGCACCCATAAAATTGCTGTAGTTGAAATTGGCTGAACCGGAAGGTAGCTCACCAGCAAGGATGCGAATGGAACTGGATCCGCCGAAGTTGCTGGATCCATGATAGGCCCGGCCTCGGCCAAGACTGGCAGTTTCATTTTGGGGCGCTACTACTGCGATGATATTGTAATTGCAATCCCAATTCATCACCGTGGCCGCATCATTAATAGCATCGACCATCATTTTCCGTTCGTTATTACTATAAGCGCTGGTGTTTCCCAGCTCCAGCCACGTGATTACACCATTGGCATCTGCCTCATTGATAACGGATCCAGTAATTTGTACGAGACTATGGGAATTCTCTTGATACCAGTCCTTCACGCTGCCATAGACACTTTCGTTTTCGGGATGATGCGTTGAGCTGAGATAGAAATCATCAGAGAACAGCATATTTTCGAAATCTGATTTCAAATAGCCGTTCGGGCGACTTCCTCCTGCATAGTTGGTGCGATCCGTGAACTTAACCAGTATAATGCCCAGCGAAATGGTTGCCGGCAACGACGGCCGATTATTGGGGCCAGCAATAGATGAGCCGGCTGTGGCGAAACAGTCTGGCGCGCCGGTGTAGTCTTGCGCTGATGATGGGCTAATGATTGTTGTTAATACAAAAGCCGCCATCACAGCAGTAATAAACTGTTTTAATTTGGCAGACATCGCATACCTCCATTTTTGTTAGTTCAACTCACTTGACTCTGAATAACAACATCTTTCGTGTCACAGTTCCCTGACTGGTTTCGAGACGGTAGAAGTATACTCCATTGGGGACGGATTGATCAAGTTGATTTCGCCCATCCCAGTGGAAATCATATACCCCTGCATTCATGCTGGCTTCATGCAACAAGCGGATTTCTTGCCCGGCAGTGTTGAATACCTGAATCTTCACCGGTGCATTTTTTGGCAGATTGATTCGGATGCGCGTTTCAATGCTGAAAGGATTAGGATAATTTTGCGACAAAGTATAACCGCTGATTGGCAAGCTGCTCGCGCGCGCAGCAACGGAAACCATTCCAAGTCGATACTGCCAAATGCCCTTTCCTGCTGTGCCAATGTAAATCCTGCCTTCTTTTTTCGGATCCGCCAGCACGCGCATGCCCTGCGGTGAAAGCGTGGAAATTTCTTGAATTTCCTGCCAGGTTTCACCATCATCGCGGCTTTCCCAAAACTTTGAGATATTATCAGCGTGCGAGGCGCCAACGGCAAAAAGGTAGCCTGGTATAAAATGGTCTGCACACAAACTGTAAAAATCCGTTTGCTCGTCGCTCAAACCGGTGAACTGCCAGTTCATCCCGCCATCTTCCGTGCGGAGCACGGCGCCGGTGACGGCAGCATATACACGTTGCGAATCATATGGATGAAAAGCGAAAGCGTAACAAGAGCTTTCCAAGCTCGTGCGTGGAAATGAACCCCAAAGCAGCGCCTCCCCGTTTTCATCGAGTTTACCAAAAAGCGCCAGGTAGCTGTGGCTGTCAAATCCTCCCACCCAGATTATTTTACCCGTTTCAGTTTGATGCGCTTGCAACACCGTGAATCCCGGGCCGATACCGCCGTTATAAATTTCCGTCCATACCGAGTTTGCTGTGCTGGCACGAAAAAGCAAGCTGGATAACCCGGCAGCAAAGGCCAAACCGGGCGGCTCATGTCCGCTTGAAGCAAAACTCGTCAGGGCACTAATGGCATCGATGATGCCGGAGTCCGCTGGAACCCAGGTTTGATCTGCGAGACGGTATATGGGGATGGAATCGGGGCTTGGATAATCGATGGAGACAGCAACTATCGGCGTTTGAAAAATTGCTGGACCGATACCCCGCACTTGAATATCGATGGCGGTTATATGTTTTCCTTCCAAGCCCAAATTCATCCAGATTGAGTCTGGTGTGGAAGTGTCCCGCCGAAATATTCCTTCCGGAGTTGTTGCATAAAGATAGGGACGTGCGGAAACGTGGGTGGAAGGAGCAGCGAGCCAATCGATGTTTTTTCCATCCAAACCAAATGACTGTAAACCGGCTTGAGGTTGAGATTGCAGCTCAACGGCCAGGATGAAAATTAGCAGCAACGGCGTGATACGGATTCTTGGTTTCATGGTTTTTCTGCCGATCATCTGATTAAAACGATTTTTTGAGCGGTTGATTGATGGCTAGTCCGGCCTCTGAGTAAATATATCCCGGAAGGCAGAAGTTTCCCTTTTATATCCCGGCCATCCCAGTTCATGCTCACAGCCTGACTTCTTTCGAAATTGATATTTTGGTCATACACAATTTTTCCAGTAAGATCAAAAACCTGGATTTTTATTGGTGATCCTTCAGAGCCAGTCAAACGGAATTGTATGGTTTCTGAAAATGGGTTCGGGAATACAGCAACCGATATGGGGAATTTTTCTTTTGCCGGTTCAGTTTTGTTGGCTACAACTGAGGTTATAATGATTTCACCCAATTTTCCGTTCCTACTAACTTGCTGCGCGAAGATTCCCCATCCACTGCCTGTGCCTATCTCATACCAGGCAACAATACAACCTCCATTACCATCCGAGCTCACGCGGTGATCCCATTCAACATCGGGGCGAGAACTAACGGGCTGATCTACGCTCAACAGGCTCCGTTCATAAAACAACTGTACGTATATGTTTCTAGTTTGCATACGCCAATCGTGCCAAACAACCATGACGTTTCCATTCGTTCCAAGGCAGGTTTGGCTAAGGGTGCGAAGGGCAGGGTAGTCGCGATAATCATTTACAACAGACTGCCCTCCATATCCCATCTTCAATTCTCCCTTAAAATCTAGCCGTTGTGCAAAAATGCTGGGATTGGCCTGGTGTAAACGTGAAAAAATGACTATGATATCGCCCTGATTGTTAACGATGACTTCCGGCGCTTGCGATCCAACGGCCGAGTCCGTAATCGCAATGCCCGCATCTGACCAGATGCTCTGCGCTGAAAAGTCATATCTAAATACTCGGGTTCGATAAAGCGCACCCCACGGAGGCAGATACTCAATTTGTTCTTGAGCGGTCCATAAAAATCCGCCATTATGATCACTGGTCATTACACCCCAAATCCCAATCGGCATTCTAATCGCCTCGGGCCATAAAAACTCCCCACTGCCGTTCAAATGATGAACATAGAGATCAATTTTCCTTTCGTACGCAACAAAGACGCCATCATTCATATCACTTGCGACCTGTGTCCAAATTTGATTGTTCTCATATACCGCGAACTTCCTTCCGTTCTCTCCCCAAAGGCACTGGCCATCTGCCGAAATTCGATTCCCGAACATTTCCTGAATACCATCACCATCACGATCTTCCGCCCAAAAGACGAAAGCTCCACCCTCACCATCGGCAAACAATGCAACCGGACGTTGGCTCACTCCGGTTTCAGAAAGTTCCACAGCAGCATTGCCCCACAACAAAGCGCCCGTCGTGTCCACCCGCTGCGCCAAACTGCGGGCCACCCATTGACCATTGATCATACGCGTGTCATAAAAAAGCACAATCGCCGTTCCCTCACTGCCATACGTGAGAAAAAACGGGGTTGATTGATCGAATTCACCGGTTGCCAAAGAAATTCCCTCTTCCGGCAGGGATTTGTAGCCATAGCGATTCAAATGCTGCATGCGCAATAATCTTCGATTGCCCGCGGCACCCGTTTCCCAAACGATGAAACAACCGCCATCGCCATCAATGGAGATCTCCGGGTTGATTCCACCAAAAGCAACTTTGAGATTTTGCGCCGGATCGGTTGACCATTGCGCCGGTGCTTCTGAAGAGCAAATGAGCATACCGAGCATAAACAGCAGGAAGAACCGGTTGCAATTGCGAAAAGGTTTCATTGCTCAAGCTCCCGAGCCGATACCAAAACAAAAAGCCCGAGCACACGGTTCAGGGTGTACTCGGGCCTTGAATTTTTTCTCAAAGAAATTGCTAAAGCGAACAGCTAAAACACGCCGCAACATATTCCACCCCCTTCAGGTGAAAAAACATCCTTGTTCTGACAGCGCGGTGGGAGAGTAATACCCCGAAGCTAAAATGTCAAGCCGAATTTTGCAGTCTAAAGCCTACTCCGGTATCAGCCTGACAAGAGGCTTATCGCAACAAAATCATACGACGCATGTCCACCACCCTCCCGCCGATTTGCAAACGATAAAAATAAATCCCGCTTGCCTGCCTTTCTCCGAAATTGTTTTTACCCTCCCAAAGCGCCGCATGTCTGCCCGCGGATTGCATGCCATCAAACAGCGTCTGCACAAGCTGGCCTTGAATGTTGTAAATTGCTAGGCTCATCTGTGACGCTTGCGCTATTTCATACTCAATAGCCGTGGTGGGACTTCGACGCGAGCGCTCAGTCGAACGATTGAACGGGTTGGGATAATTTTGATGCAATCCAAAGCGCTGCGGCGGATTTTCCGTTGGCTCGTTCACGCCGACGGCGCTGCCTGGGAAGAACATTTCGAGGGCATTGTCGATATGCGCGCGCCAGTTGCCCCAACTGTGGCCTTCGTGAAATTCGAGATACTGATACACATACCCCTTTGCTTGCAGAATGGGAAGAAAATTATTCATGCGCGTGAGGAGCACGGCAATGTCATACGTGCCCATGTCGAGATAGAATTTCAAATTCAACTTGGGGCTGTTTTGAAATCCGGTGGAAATGTTGTTTTCCACATTGCTCGAGAGCGCGGCAATATTGCCGAATATTTCGGGATGCGCATAACCCAGCCACAAAGAGATATTGCCGCCGTCGGAGGAGCCCAGCACTGCACGGCTCGCGGGATCCGTGCGCGTGCGGTAGCGCTGATCCACCCAGGGCATTACTTCCGTAGCAATAAAAGCCGTGAAGGCATGTTGCAGATTGGTGGCGTATTCTTCGCGGCGATTCACAGGCGGCACGAACACGGCAATGATCGGCGCAATACGGTTTTGCGAAATGAGATAATCGATGACATTGTTCGCCTGCGCGAGCGAAATGAACTCAAGCCCATCGTGGAAAAGTACCACGGGATAACGTTCACTCGAAGCGGCATAATCCGGCGGCGTGTACACGCGAATCGTGCGCGAGTTGTTAAGGTTGATGCTGAAGAATGAGGTGTCGCGCAAACTGCCGTGCGGGATGCCGGCATAGAATTGAATCTCCGGCGGCGGTACATATTCCGGCATGCGCAGCTCCGAGTTGGGGCCAAACCCGCCGGAGACCTGGTGCGGATTGCGCGGGTCGAGAATCCAATTGCTGCCATTCACCACGAATTTGTAGTCCAGGCGCGCGTCGGATTCGAACGTGCGGCTGTGATACCACAAACTCGTAGTCGAGAGCCTGGTCATGGCAAAAGCACTCGCATCCCAGCCGTTGGCATCGCCCGGCACATTTACGCGCGTTGCCGTGCCGCGATAGATAAAATGCGCCATATCATTTTCGCGTAACGGCAACACCGGGTTGGCGGCCATGAAGCTGTCAACGAGGGCATCGCGTTGTGCTTGAGGGGCATTTGTGACACGGCTGATGAAGTTCTGAAATGTCTGGGAATTTGCGGAGCTTGACAGCAGAAAACTGAAGATCACATAAGAGATTTTTTTCATTTGAATCCTTTGTCTATAGGTTCATCTCTCTGCTTGGAATTTGCACACATGCCGGAAAATCGGCAATCATTGCTTTCTGTGGGGCTGCACCACCAGCTTGAATCCCTTGCCGTGCACATTCATGATTTCGATGCCTTTGTCTTCGCCGAGATATTTTCGCAGTTTTGAAATAAAAACATCCATGCTGCGGCCGTTGAAGTAGCTGTTGTCGCCCCAGATCAAGCGCAAGGCCACTTCCCGCTCCAACACGTGATTCACGTGCAAGCAGAGCAGGCGCAGCAGCTCCGCCTCTTTTTGTGTGAGTTTTTGCTGTTGTCCGCCGAGCTGCAGCGTGTGCCGCACGCTGTCGAACACGTAACGTCCCAGAAGAAATTGCCCGGTTTCAGCGGGCGAAGCGGCGTCAGGCGCGACGCGTTTGAGCACCGCCTGAATGCGCAACACCAGCTCCTCCAGGCTGAACGGCTTGGTGATGTAATCGTCGCAGCCGATCTTGAATCCCGCGATTTTATCTTCTTTCAAAGATTTCGCCGTGAGAAAAATGATCGGAGTATTTTGATCGCGTTCACGCAATTCTGCCGCGAACATGAAGCCGTCTTTTTGCGGCATCATGATATCCACCAGGCAGAGATCGAATTTCTCCGCCTGATAGGCGGCGCCGCCTTCGACGCCGTTGACGCAGCGGCGCACGGCAAAGCCCTGCAATTCGAGATTTTCTTGCAGAAGAAATCCGAGATTGGGATCGTCTTCCAACAGGAGTATTCTTTTAGGATCCATAATTCTTCCCTTTGCCGGCCCCGTCATACTACGGCCAAGCCGTAGCGCGCATCCCGCGTTAAAACCACAAAAGCCGCGGTCAAACCGCGGCTGAACCTTTTTGCGGTTGCGTGAACGGTAGAAAAATTTTCACGGCCGTGCCCTTTTGGTATTCACTCTCCAGCGCCACGCGACCGCCGTGCGCTTCCACCATCAGCTTAACATAACTCAAGCCCAAACCGAATCCCTTGACGTCGTGCACGTTGCCGGTGTGTACGCGATAATATTTTTCAAAAACCATTTTTTGATCTTCAGGTTTGATGCCACGGCCTTGATCCGCGATCACAAGGTTGATGCCGCCGTCGTGATTTTCCGTTGAGATAACGATCTGCGGCGCGTGCGGCGAATATTTGTTGGCGTTCTCCAGCAAATTATGAACGATGTTCGCCAGATGCACGGCATCGGCTTCGATCACATCACGCCCGGCCTCCAGCTTGCACGTAATCCGGCCTTTACGATTCTCAATTTGCAAGGCAATGTTTTCCACCGCTTGCGAGATGATGTTGTGAACCGCCACCGGCGCCAGGCTCAACTCATAGTCGCCTTCCTCCAGAATTGCCATTTGCAATATTTTGTCGACTTGATGGCGCATGCGCAGATTTTCATCATGAATGATGCGGCTGTAGCGCAGCAGCCGCTCAGGCTGTTGCCCCACTTCCGGTTTCTGCAATGCCTCGCTGGCAAGCGCAATGGTCGAAATCGGCGTTTTGAACTCGTGCGTCATATTGTTGATGAAATCCGTGATCTGCGTTGTGAAGCGCTTCTGCTTGAAAATCGTGCGGATGGTGAAAACGAAGCAGAACACAATGATCGCCATTAAAATCACGGTGGCTGCCAGGGGCGCACTGACTTGTTTCAATAAATAAAGACGCTGCGACGGGAAAAACAGTACCAGATCGCTGCGCGGCGCAAACAGATCGTGCGGAAACAAACGGCTCTTGAAGGGCGAAGCCCGCAAGTTTTGCTGATAATGCGCCGGCGTCGCCAGGCTAATGCTGTCAGGGGCTGCGATCACGCCATACGCATATTCGAGCGCAATGCCGTTTTCATTGAGTTGATAGGCGATGATCGAATCCAACTTTGCGGGTGCCAGGCGTTTTGCGATGGGATCGTGTTGCGCCGGCGCCAATCTGTTGAGTACGCGCCAGACGATCTCTTCTCTTTTTTCAAAGGCGAGCGTGCCCGGCAACGCGCCGCCGGCTGTGCCATCCTTGAAGCGCAAGACAGTGGAAGAACTGTCTGCCGTGAATTTGTAAAAATATTCGCCGGTGTTGTAGCGCGAGGAATCGACAAAAACATGGTACGTTCCTGCAGGTTGAAGCGCATCGACCAGCACGGTGTCCTCCCGGCCCAGCGCGTCGAAGATGCGCAAGCTGACCTGCTGCCGCGAAGGCAGGGTATAGGTGATTTTGCTTCCTTCGACCTTGAGCGGTTGGCGCGGGAAAAGTATATCCTCGTTGCTTGGCAGGCTATCGACCTCGATCAAGGTGTCTGCAATCGCCATGGCCTGGATTTTCAGCATGCCTTTGTGCGCCGGGCGCTCCGCATCCAGCGCAATGCTGAATACTTTCCCAACCGTCTCACGTGTTTCGAGCTTGTCGACAATTTTGTTCAAAGCATCCTGCACATTCTCACGGAAGGCTTGTTCTTTCAACTGCACGGCGTTGCGCAGCAATTGAAACTGCACGAGAACAAGGCCCAGCAATGCCAGGGTCGTGAGCAGCGCGATCGCGCCGATGGTTTTTTGTTTTAATCGCATGCGAATACTTGATCAGGCACGGCTTGGCCGTGACTTTGCTTGTGTATAGAACGGATCATGCTGCGACTTGGCCGCAGCAAATCGTCCATGGAAAATCTTGCCACTAATGTATATCATCTCGCCGCAAAAATCTTCCGATTTAACACTTCTTAACACTTTCTAACACTCTTTAACTATGGCCGGGCAAAACAATTGGCTATTTTGTGCCGTCAAAGAGTGCAATGCATGAGAAGTTTCGAATCAGCATGAAACAATATCGCGAACATTTCTGGTGCAAATATAACCATGAAAATTCATCAACAAAAGGAGAAATCCATGCGACTTATCTTCACCAAAAAACTGGCGGCAATGATCCTGATCTTGACTATTGTTTCCGCGGCCGCGCAAGAAAGAACCGTTGTGCGCGATTCGACCGGCGGACGCTCATTCACCTTCACAAGCATGGCCGCCGGGCCGGGAGGCGTCTTCAATCTGCCGGAGTTGGGCGCGGTGATCATCGGCGGGGAAAAAGAGATCAAAGTCGAAGCGGTATTGCCTGCCGAGCATCGCCCCAAGGCTTACAAAGACATCGATCTGCAAAGCGGGGATTTGATTTTGATGATGAACGCCAAGCGCGTGAAATCCGCCAAAGAGATCGAAGAAATTTATAACGGCCTCAAAGCGGGTGAAGAAGTGAAACTCGGCATCAAGCGCAAGGAAGAACGCTTCATTGCCTCCTTTGCCAAAGCTGATCCCAAAGATTTGCCCCAACGTATGATGATGGTGATGGACAGCGACAATGCGGGCGGCCAGGCCGGTCCCACGCGCCGCATCATGATGGGCGGCCGGGAGTTTACCGGAGATGTCGCGCCGCTGCCCGGCCTGGGCATTATCGCCGGCAGCAAAGCGGGCGGCGAGGTGCGCGTGCTTGACCTGATGCCGAATGCCAGCCAGGTGATCGGCAGCGCTGGCATTAAAAAAGACGACGTGATTCTGGCATTGAATGGCGAAAAAATCAAATCCGCCGTGCAGCTTGGCGAATTGTATGAAAAAATCGCCGTCGGCGCGAAGCTCAAGCTGCACTATCGCCGCGGCGATAAAGCCATGACGGCCTCGCTGGTCAAGCCGGATGCCCCCGCCGGCGCGACGATTCGACGAGAAGTGCGGCAGTAGCGCGGCGTCCGCAAAACTTTTTCAAACTGAGATCATGACATGAAATTGCGCACAACGTTTCTTTCTGCAAAAGCTGTAGGAACTCTCACGCCAACGCGCCGGGACACAAAGCCCACGCCGGGCTTATCCTTGCGATTCTCTACGGCGTTGCGACTCTGCGCGCGGTTCTTTTTGTCAAATTCGTCTGCCGTGACATACTGGGCGATTTTGTTTGCGTTCAACGTTGCGACCGTAGCGCAAACCGACACGCCGCAGAATAAGCTTCCGGAGAGCGCGGCAGGCCGTCGCGTTGCCGCATATATTGAGTCTTTCAATTCCGGCGACGAAGCTGCCGTACGCGAATTTCAAAGCAAGAATTTTGCTTCAACGATATTGCAACGCCGTTCGGAAGCTGAACGTTTGCAAATGTATCGCCAGATTCACGGCAATCTCGGCCGGTTGACGCTGCGCCGCGTGTTGCAGGCCAAGAATGATGCAATCTCCATTCTGGTCGCTGCGGCTAACGGTGAATGGTTGCGCTGTGATTTTAATTTTGAGGCAGCAGCCCCGCACAAAATCACGAGCCTCAGCATCGATCAGACGGAGGCCGGTGATGAGTCTGTTTCAGATTCCCCGGCGCCGAACTCAGAACTCGAGCTGGTGAATGATGTAAGCGCGTATTTGGATGAACTTGTGCAAGCCGATGAGTTCTCCGGCGTAGTGTTATTGGCCAAGAATGGCAAGCCGGTTTTTCAAAGAGCCTACGGCTTCGCGAGTCAAGCTTATCAGGCTTTCAATCGTGTCGATACCAAATTCAATCTTGGGTCGATCAACAAGATCTTCACCAAGATCGCGATTTGCCAGCTTGCAGAACAAGGCAGGCTGGCGTTCGATGATCCCATCGGTAAACACCTGCCGGATTATCCTAATCAGCAAGCCGCCGAGAAAGTGACGATCTTGCATCTTCTCAACATGTCATCCGGCATCGGCGATATTTTCAATGACAAATATGCCAATTTGCCCAAAGACCGGCTGCGCACGCTAAAAGATTATCTGCCTTTATTCGCCGGCGATCCGCTTGCTTTTGAGCCGGGAACGCGGCGGCAATATTCGAACGGCGGTTATATCGTGCTGGGCGCGATCATTGAAGCCGTTTCCGGTGAAGATTATTTCGATTATGTCCGCGCGCATATTTTCAAACCCGCAGGCATGGAGAATACCGGCTCCTTTGAAGCCGATGCGATAGTGCCGAATCTTGCGACCGGCTATACCTTGCGCGCGGGCGGCAGCGGAGAGCGGCGTAGCAATGTCTACACGAAACCGGCGCGTGGCAGCTCCGCGGGCGGCGGTTACTCAACTGCGGAAGACTTGCTCAAGTTCACGCTTGCGTTGCAGAATTTGAAGCTGTTGAGCAGCGAGTATACAAAATGGCTTCTCTCGGGAATGGATTCTGCGCCACTAGCGCACGCCCAAAAAGCAACTGTACCAATTACCGAAGGCAATTTAGGCATCGCCGGCGGCGCGCCGGGAATCAATGCCATTTTGGATATGGACGTTGACAGCGGTTACACGTTAATCGTATTGTCAAATTATGATCCGCCCAGCGCGGAAAAAGTCGGCCGGCAAATTCGCGGCCGGCTGCCACGTTTGGAAAATTGAAGCGCCATGAAATCTCATTTGTCAGCAGCAGCAAAAATATCTCGTTTCAGCGTGAAGCGAACTCTCGTGCGAGCGGCCCGTGTGCTGTTTTATGCCGTCTTTGTGTACACGATTACGGCGGGCGCACAAACCAACCCGTTCAATCAGCGCGACGATCAATATCGCCTGCTCGGCCTCAAGCGCGCGAAGGAAGCGTTTGAATATGCCCGCGCCGAGTTCGAGCAGAAGCAGCAGCTTTTCGAGAAGAACCTGATTTCGAAATTGGAACTCGACCGCGCACGCAATCTGCTGGCCGACGCCGAGGTGAATTATCAGCAATCGCTGCTCGCCGTTCTTTTTGAAAAGCAATACGTCGCCGTCGCCAAGGCGGTAAAGTATCAAAACAAAGAAGGCCGCAAGCATGTGAAGCTGACGCTGGAGAACGCCTCCGGCGGCGGCGCGGAATACCGCAAGCTGCTCAATATCGATGATGAATTGTTCCGCTCGCTGCAGCCGGATGTGATCAACGATGTGTACGTCTCGTTGTTGAATGAAAGCAATGCCATCATCAGCCAGCCGTATGAAGCCAAGATCGAGCAGTTGCAATTCGGCCGGCCGGTGACGCTCGATTTCATGCTGCTGCAGGATCTCGATGCGGTGACGGTGAACGTGACCTACGGCAGCGGCACGCAGCGCAGCCCGAAGATTTTTCTGCAAAAAGATGCCACCGTCAACAAAGTCGTGCTGCAATCCGAGCAATTCTCGCAGGAGGCGGAGCTGGGCGGCAAGGCGACCTTCGATTTCACGCTGGAATTGTTCAGCGGCGAGAACAACACCTTCAAGCTCGAGGTGGTCAATCTGCCGGCGGCGATCAACCGTTATTTCATCGATGCGGGCAATCAAGCGCGCTTGAGTCAGTTCAAATTTACCGAGAACACCACCACCCGGCGCGCGGCGCTACAGGTCTTCTTGCCGGATCGCCTCAGCGAAGGATTGCTCATCGACAAGTCCATTCCGTTCTACGTGCTGGTGATTCCGCGCGAGCAGGCCGAGGCATTGGGCGATCTCAATGCGAAGCAATGGTCGCATGATGAAATCGAGGCGCTCAATGCGGGCTACGTGCGGCTGGAGTTGGTGCCGCGCGGGGTCGGCAAATTGCTGGTGCGCGCACCGCAGCTTTTTTATTCGATCAAAGCCGGCGAAGCCGTCGCAATGAATCTCGAGGTCGTCAACGAAGGCACGCGCCGGCTCGACAACGTGAAGGTCGAGGCTGACGTGCCGTTGAATTGGAGCAAGCAAATCGAACCGTTGGTGATTGCCGCGCTCAACACTGATGAAGAAAAGCGCGTGCAATTGCAGTTTGTCCCCCCTCAGGACATTTCACCGGGGCGTTATGAAATGCGCTTGCGCACCACGTCACTCGCCGACAATCAGCCGGTGAACGGCGAGGACAAAACCGTGACGGTAGAGATTCAATCTGAGACGAATGTTTTGGGAATGGCGCTGGTGGTGATGTTGATACTCGGCCTGGTGGTGGGAATCGTGGTGTTTGGGATTCGGTTGTCGCGACGGTGAGAGGCTTGCATGACTGGGCAGTCATTCGTCAAGCAACACTTTCATGTGTTTGTTCCAGTAGCATCTCCTACATTGGGGAATTTGAGCTTTTACCAGATACGCTCTACGGGATAAAGATCAAGTATCTCATCTTTTCCGATGATCGGAATATTTTCAACCAGAGCTTGCGAGATGATCAGGCGGTCAAACGGATCTTTGTGATGATGCGGCAGACTTGCTAATGGCACGATGTGTTCAGTTTCAATGCGCAAGAATATGATACCATTTCCTGTAATATGCTTCTTCATAAAAAGGGCAGAGGCTCTTCGAGCGCCAGTTTGCCCAGGCTAACTTTAATGGCGATTTCCCAAAGGCTAGCTAGGCTAAAATATATTTCGTTAGCATCATCAAGAAAGATGAATTCAGCCTTCTGGCTCAAGCGGGGATCATCTTCAGCGATCCACAAAAGTGTGTGCGTGTCGAGCAGGTATCTCATCACATGTAGTCTTTGAAATCTTCCAAGGGCTCATCAAAGTCCGGCGCCATTTTTATCTTGCCCTTGGCCGTGCCTAGTTTGCGCTTTGGCTTGAGGGTATAAAACGGCACCAGTTTGGCGACTGGCTTGTCATCTTTGGCGATCACGACCTCCTCTCCCTCCATGACTTTTTGAATCAAAGAAGAGAGGTTGGTTGTTGCATCAGACATGTTTACTTGCAGCATAAGAATCTCCTTGTTATCAAGGCTAATTTGCCAGAAAAAAACGTAAAATCAAACAAAAGTTTTTCTCACGAGGAAAATCATGTCATTGCCTCTCTCCCCCAACGGCGCTCAAGCCCTGCTCGAAGCGGATAAGTTGACCAAGCGCTACGAAGACGGCGTGCTCGCGCTCGATCATGTTTCCTTCGCGGTGAAGCCCGGCGAGATTTACGCCATGCTCGGCGCCAATGGCGCGGGCAAAACCACCACCATCAATCTCTTTCTCAACTTCATCGAGCCGACTGAGGGTGAAGCGCGCATCGACGGCGTGGTCACCCACCGCGAACCGTTGCGCGCCAAACAACACGTCGCGTTTGTTTCAGAGAATGTGATGCTCTATCCCAACTTCACCGCGCTGCAAAATCTCGATTTTTTCGCGCGCCTGGGCGGCCAAACGAATTACACCAAAGACGATTACCGCCGCGTGCTGTTGCGCGTCGGTTTGCAGGAAGAAGCACATCACAAGCGTTTGAAAGGCTTCTCCAAAGGCATGCGCCAAAAATGCGGCATCGCCATCGCCATTCTCAAGAACGCGCCGGCGATTCTGCTCGACGAACCGACTTCCGGCCTCGATCCCCAAGCCGGCTTTGAATTCATCCAGTTATTGCACGCACTGCGCGAGGAGGGCAAAGCGATTCTCATGTCCACGCACGATATCTTTCGCGCCAAGGAAATTGCGGATATCGTGGGCATTATGAAACAGGGTAAACTTGTGATGCAACGCACACGCGAGCAACTGGCCGGGGAAAGCTTGGAAGATTTATACATGGAATACATGGCCGGGCATGTCGAGGCCATGGCATAACGGATATTCATCAATAAAACATCTCTATCATCAGATTGTCGATAAGAGGAGAAATAAGATGCGAAGTACCTTTCAGCGAAGACGGATTCTCGGCATTGTTGTTTTGGCGAGTCTCGGCGTGTTCGGTGCTGCAAATCTCACTCGAGCACAACAAGCAATGGAGTGGTCGCTTGACGCCAAGGTTCGCAAAGTAGTTATCGACGGCGCGTTGCAGGCGCTTCACGAAAACTACATCTTTCCAGAAGTAGCCAAGCAGATGGAGCAAGCCGTGCGCGGCCGGATGAAAAAGAAGGAATACGATAAAATCGCTGATCCCGGCGCTTTCACCAATACGCTCACTGCGCATTTGCAGGAAGTCAGCCGCGACAAACATCTTCGCGTGAGCTTCAGCCGGGAGGTATTGCCCAAGCGCGATCACCCACGGCAGGAAACGCCGGAAGAACGCGAGCGCCGCCGCGCGTTTGCCGCTGCGCGCAATTACGGATTTGAGAAAGTCGAGCATTTGAGCGGCAACATCGGCTATCTGGATTTGCGCGGCTTCATGGATGCCGCACTGGCGGAGGAAACCGCGGCTGCGGCAATGACGTTCGTCGCGGACGCCAGCGCCTTGATCATTGATCTGCGCAACAACAACGGCGGCGAGCCGGAAATGGTGGCGTTGTTGTCAAGCTATTTGTTCGACAAGCCGGTTCATCTCAATGACATCTATTCGCGCACAGCAAATAAAACACAAGAGTACTGGACGCGCGCGCAGGTTGCCGGCAAGCGCTACGGTGAAAGCAAAGACGTTTATGTGTTGACGAGTCGCCGTACGTTTTCGGCTGCAGAGGAATTCACCTACAATCTCAAGAATTTGAAACGCGCCACAATTGTCGGCGAAACCACCGGCGGCGGCGCGCATCCGGTTATGCCGGTGCGCTTGCATGATCATTTCAGGATCATGGTGCCGTTCGCGCGTGCCATCAATCCCATCACCAAAACCAATTGGGAAGGCACGGGCGTAAAGCCTGATATCGAAACGCCGGCATCACAAGCTTTGCAAACAGCGCATGTGGCCGCGCTCAAAAGCGTTTTGGCGAAAACAACAGAACCGCAAGAACGTGAGCAATTGCAGCAGGCGCTCGCAATTGTGCAGCGCGAGATCGAAGCTGCGAATGATTCCGGCGGCGCGTCAAACAGCGAAACTCCTGATGCCGGCATCGCTTTGCCGAATACGCCTGCCGGCAAAACACTGGCGGCCTTTGTGCGCGCGTTCAATACCGGCAATCCTGCGGCGTTGCGCCGTTTTCATGAAGAGCACGGCGGCAATCCGGAGAATGCGGAACAAGACATCGCTTTCTATGAACAAAGCGGCGGACTGAAACTGCACAGCGTCACGCAATCCAATGAATATGACATCGAAGTATTGCTGCAAGCTAAAAAAGATGGCCGCTGGCTGAGTTTTGCAATCAACGTTGCTATGCAAGCGCCGCATGGCATCACCGACATAGGCGCGCGCCCGGCCTCGCCGCCCAGCACGAACCCGCACTGACTCGGCAAGGGGCAAATGGCAGCGGGCAAATATTTCATAAACTCTTTGATCTAAAAATTAAGCAACCAACGACCAAAAACCAGCCATGCTCAAACTTATCATTGAAAAAGAACTGCGCGAGATCATCGGTTCGACCAAATTCGCCGTCACCTTCGGTGTGTGTGCGGTGTTGATTCTGCTCGCGTTTTATGTTGGCGGCCGGAATTATCAAGTGAGCAAAGCGCAATACGACGCAGCGGTCGCGGAAAACCTGCGCCAGATGGAGGGCATCACCGACTGGCTGATGGTGCGCAATCATCGCATCTTTTTGCCGCCGCATCCGCTAGCCGCGTTGGTCACCGGCGTTGCGAACGACATCGGCCGAACCGCAACGATACATGGCCGCGGCGAAGTCGGCGCCGAAGACAGCCGCTACAGCGATGATCCCGTCTTTGCCGTGTTTCGTTTTCTTGATTTGGATTTCATTTTTCAAATCGTGCTTTCACTCTTTGCCATTCTGTTCGCGTATGACGCGATCAACGGCGAGAAAGAACGAGGCACACTCCAGCTTACCTTCGCAAATGCCATTCCTCGTGCGAAATATATTCTCGGCAAAATCATCGGCTCATTTCTCGCGCTCGCCGTGCCATTGTTGATTCCGATTGCGCTGGGCGCGTTGCTCTTGCCGCTCATGGGTATTCCCATGGCCAGCGAAGATTGGCTGCGGCTCGCGCTGGTGGTGCTCGCCGGAATTTTGTATTTCGGTGCGTTTCTCACGTTGGCGGTTTTTATTTCCACGCGCACGCATCGCTCGGCGCATTCCTTTTTGCTGCTGCTCGTGGTGTGGATTGCAGCCGTGTTGATCGTGCCGCGCGCTTCAGTGTTGCTGGCGGGCCGCGCCGTGGCCGTGCCCTCGGTCGATGAAATCGCCTCGCAGAAGAGCCGCTATCAAGCACAGTTGTGGGAGGCGGACCGCAAGGCCATGGGCTCTTTCAAACCCGAATCCAACGACAAGCCCGATCAGTTATTGAACCAATTTAACAGCTTCATGCAAAAGATCGCGGACGAGCGTGAGAAGAAGATGCTGGAGTTTTCTGCACGCCTCAATGAACAACGCCGCAATCGGCAGGCGGTGCAAGAGCAAGTGGCGTTCAATTTGGCGCGTGTTTCGCCCGCAGCGGCCTTCTCGCTGGCCTCTTCGAATCTGGTGGGAACCTCTTTAGTGTTGAAAGAACATTATTTGGAGGAAGCCGGCAAATATCAGGAGGCCTATGCCTCGTTCATTCGCGAGAAAACTGGCGGCAGTCTGATGGGCGGCCGCGTGATGATGTTTCGCACCACGGATGGGGAGGAAGAAAAGCGCAATCCCATAGATCCGCACGCCATTCCGCCTTTCGTTTATCAAGCGATTTCATTGAATCGCGCCGTGCAAGCGGCGATTTTTGATTTTGGGTTATTGGTCTTTTTCAATGTCGTTTTTTTCGCCGGCGCATTCGTCTCGTTTTTGCGGTATGATTTGCGTTAGCTCGTTCGTAGTCGCCCCTTCAGGGGCTTGTCCGCAATTTGTATTCTACGCCTGAAGGCGTTACTGCATAACAAGGAATGAATATGCTTGCAATCCTGATTCAAAAAGAACTCAAAGCCATCCTGCTCAGTCCGAAGTTCGCCGCGACATTTGCCACCTGCGCCGTGCTGATTCTGTTGAGCATTTTCATCGGCATTCAGGATTATCGCGCCGCGGTGCGGCAGTATGAGGCCGCGCAGCAACTCAACGATCAGGAGATGCGCGAGCAATCATCCTGGCGCGTCATCTCATCGCGCGTCTATCGCCAGCCCGATGCCATGCAGATTCTGGTATCCGGCGTGAACAACGATATTGGCCGGCTGGCGCTGGTGAATGCGATGGAATCGATCAAGCTGCGCAACAGCAGTTATTCCGATGATCCCATTTTTGCGGTGTTTCGTTTCATTGATTTTGTTTTCATCGTGCAGGTCGTGCTGTCGCTGTTCGCCATTCTCTTCACCTTCGACGCGGTCAACGGCGAGCGTGAAGGCGGCACACTCAAGCTGGTGTTCTCCAACGCCATCCCGCGGGCGCAATACATTCTCGCCAAATTCCTGGGCTCGTGGCTGGGCCTGGTGCTGCCGCTGCTCATCCCCGTGCTGCTCGGCATTCTGTTGATCATGTTGTATCGCGTTCCCACCGACAATATCTTTTGGCTGAAAGTAACGGCGCTGATCGGCATGTCGGTTTTGTTCTTCACTTTTTTTATCGCATTCGGCGTGTTGATGTCCAGCTTGACGCGCAATTCTTCAGTCTCATTTCTGCTTGCGCTCGTGATGTGGGTTTTGTTTGTTTTGATTATCCCGCGTGCGGGCGTGATGGCCGCCGGACAAATCGTATCCGTGCCCAGCGTTGCTGAGATCGAAGGGCAACAGAACGGCTTTGAGAAAGCAAGCTGGGACAGGCACATGAAGGACATGAGCGAGCGCTGGCGCAGCCGTGATGCGGAGATGGAAGGCATGTCGCCAGAACAACGTGAGGCTTATCGCGATGAGCACGAGTGGGCATGGCTCGAGCAGGAAGATACGGCGCGCAAAACAATGCTGAAAGAGATCAACGATTTCTCCATCAAGTTGAATGAGGATTTGCGCAATCGCAAAGCACAGCAAGAGCGCCTGGGATTCGCGCTCTCACGCTTTTCGCCGGCCTCGGCCTATCAGCTAGCCGCAATGAATCTTGCCGGCACCGATTTGACGCTGAAAACGCGCTATGAAGATGCCATGCAAAATTACCGCAACACCTTCACCGCCTTCACCGAGAAAAAACAGAAAGAGGCCGGCGGCACCGGCGGCATTCGCATTACGGTTGATTCCGATAAGGGCTTTTCCATCAGCAGTGATCGCGACAAAGGTTCGTTGGATTTGAGTGAGCTGCCGCGTTTTCAAGCCCCCGCGCATTCCTTTGCCGATGCGCTTGCCCCCACGCTCATGGACTGGGGAGTGCTGGCGCTGTGCACCATCGTCGCATTTGCCGGCGCGTTTGTGGTGTTTTTGCGGTATGATGTTAGGTGAGAAAGCAAAGGGCAGGTGGCAAGAGGCAAGAAGGTTTGTGGTTTTTTGTGTTTATTGCGGGAGGCGAGTCATGTTCAGCCGGAAATGATCGCGCGAGGCTTGGGTCGTCATCTTTTTCCGGCACGTTTGCTGCTTGCTTCCAGGCTGCGGACATCTTCCAAGTCTTGAGGCCTTCCGGCGGCGCGCTTGACTTTGACCAAATCTTCGCGGCCGATGATAAAAACTTTTTCCCCGCCATAGGAAGCTTCCTGCCGATTTTACCAGGCTTCAGCGAATGAGATACTCTCCAGGCCGGTGAGTATGTCAATGCGGTTTGGAGCGACTCCGATTTGATAGACGACATCAGAGTTGCAAAAATCCTGCGCCTCAATCCCTTCCAATGGCGCGCCAAAATCAATCAGCGCTTGATATACCCGCCTGGCATTCTCCGGGGTGGGATCGACCCAAACGTCGATATCTTTCGTGGTGCGCGGCTCGACATGAAATCCGAACGCGTAGGCGCCGACGATCAGATAATTAACGCCGGCGGCGTTGAAGGCTTTCAACATGTCGAAGTAATCGGGGTTCAACCTCATCTTCGCCTCGCAAGATTCTCATGTCGATGATCAATTGCCACATCGCTGCAAACCGGTCCTCTGCCGAAAGATTTTGCCAGAATGCGTAATCAAACGAGCGATCGGCATCTTTGAGCCGCACCAGGCGGGCCATGTTGCCGGGTCGCTCGCGCCGTTCCCGCGCGCGTTCTTGTTCGTTCATGCCATACCGTTTTTAAAAAATTAACCATGACCGGAGTAATTTCTCGAATGAAATATAACATTCGTTTCGAATAAAACAATCATTGTTTCATGGCGCAAGCGGGGCGGGAGAATGAGGATGCAAGAGATGACAAGCAAAAGAGCGGCCCCCCGCCGCCCAGTTGAAGCGAGGTGATTCTACTGCCAAAGGCACTTCTAAACCGCTCATTGACCGGTCGCTATAATTCCACCGATTTGCGGTGAACAAACGATCTGAGCGACCGGTCAATATCTGTTGTTTATCGAAAGAGCTATCACAGTAGTGGCCGGTCAGTTGATCTTATTGCATCAAAACCATCTTGCGCGTTTGCACGAATTCTCCGGCGCGCAGGCGGTAGAGATAAACGCCCGAAGGCACGGGCATGCCAAACTCATTGCGGCCATCCCAGTGCAAGTGATGCTGCCCCGCCGTTTGCCGCTGATTGACGAGGGTACGAATCCGTTCGCCAAGCAGGTTGAAGACTACAACCTCGACTTGGCTCGTTTGCGGCAACTCGTAGAGAATGACGGTTTCGGGGTTGAAGGGATTGGGGAAGTTTTGATGTAATGTCATTGATTGTATAATATCGTTTTCTTGGAAACGATCACGAACAGCAACAACCCCATCGAATCTAATATCATCAATGTACCAACCGGAATCAACGTCTCGTGAGGTTGAGCTAAAAAGAAATGCAATGCGAACTGTTGAGCCGATATATGCCGAGATATTTGGCGCAGCAGCCTGTGTCCATGTTTCACTAATGCCGGTGTACGGTCCAGCTAAGTTTTCCCATGGCCCACGATGAACTGAAATTTGAACGTATCCCTGGTCTGGCCCGAGAGCATCGGTATTGTTCATTCGATACCAATGTCGGAAAAACAGGGCTGGTGTCTTTCCGGCAGCGTCTATACCAAGCGTGAACTCTGGGCTGATGAGCCGACTGTTTGCAAGATTAGGATAATTTTCTCCTAAAATAGTGCCAGCGCAATTGGGGCTGTTATATCCATTCATAGGACCAACCGTCGGGTGACCAACTTCCCAAACGCCATTGTCAACCCACCACTCGCCGATTCCAGGCTCAAAAGTTTCAGGATTAGTTGTGACATTGAAAACATTGGGAATTGAGTGAATGGATATGTTATCAACATACCAGCCATGAGCCTCATCTCTACTGGTTGAGGTAAAATTGAAAGCAAGACGGACGTTCATGCCGGCATATTTAGACAAGTCCACGCTGACATGTGTCCAAACGGAACTGCTTCCTGCAAGTGGCCCCATTATGCTTTCCCATGGCCCGTAATTAACGGATAGTTGTACTCGCCCCTCATCAGGTCCCAAGGCATCATCTTCATTTGTGACGAACCAATGCCAAAAGTGCAAATGCAACTTTGCAGGGGAAACCAGATTGGGAAGATCAAATTCGGGGCTGATCAAACGAGTATTCGCATTGGGGGGATAGTTATTGTTTAGAACCGTTCCCGCGCAATTTGAATCTGAATAGCAAGTATCTGGCCCAACTGTGGGCTCGCCAATCTCCCAAACGCCGTTGTCCGCATGCCAATCTCCTATTCCTATTTCAAAACTCTCTGCTGAATCAACCGGATTAAAGCTATTGGATTTCTTGAGAATCAAAATATCATCAACATACCATCCCGCTGCCTGATCTCGTGATGTAGACGTAAAGTAAAACCCTAAACGAATCCCAGTCCCTGCGTATGCTGTAAGGTCGATTGCTATCTGCGTCCACACCCCGCCTAAGCCAGAATATGGGCCCGTCGATCCCAGTGGGGATAGCCAATTACCGCCATTGACGGATATTTGAAAACGTCCGACGTCCGGGCCTAGAGCATCAACCTCATCCATTGCGAACCAGTGCCATAAATAGATGCGAATCTTCTCGCTTCCACTAACCAGGGGCAAATCGATTGACGGGCTGATCAAGCGTGTATTGGCATTGGGCGCATAATTCCCGGTTAGAATCGTCCCCGCGCATTGTAACCCCGAATAACAACTATCCGGACCACCTGTAAATGCAACAAGTGTGTCAATTTCCCAGACTCCGTTATCTGCATACCAACTACCTTGACCCGACTCAAAATCTTCTTGAAAAATGATCGTCTGGCCGAACGCTGCTTGAACGAAGAGCATCATAAGAAGCGAAGCCAGCATGCTCACGTGCCGATTCACATTACCAGTTGTACGAAGAGATTTCATAAGATGCCCAAAAGAATCCATGATCTTTTCCCTTTCTTCGATTTGAAAATTTCGGTACGGCAATTGCAACTTATACATCAAAGTTTGTATGACAATAAACCTCATCGTGTAAAACATATACATTTACTTTCACCATGAAAGCTTCATTCCATCTCAATAGCAATCCTCCAACAGCCAAGATGCTCCTGATTTTCAATAACTGCGAACGGGAGGTTGTCTGGTATCGAGTTCACCCGCCCAGTTTCATATGTTTCCAAAGCAACCGCCTGATCGCTCAACACCGATGGCTCAACTCGCGCCTGGCCTTCGGGTTTTTGCTCTTCCTCTTGCTTCTCTGGATTGTTTTGCTGTTCGCCTTCTTTGCCGGCGTCTTTTTTATCGCCTTTTGTAACCGTGAGAATGACGGCGACAGCGGTGATCACAAGGGCGCTGACAATAAGTACATTGCTGATCGAATTCGCCTTCTCGATCTTTTCCTGCGATTGCGCATGCGCTTCCGAGCCGGCGACAGTCAGGATGAAAGCGAGCGCCACAAAAACTGCGCAGGCGTTTTTAAAAGAAACATGTGTCATGATTTACTCCCTTGCTGGAAAAGGTGAATGGGTTAGTTTTATTTGGTTGCCTCATTTCCTGAACTAATATCCCAACACATTGATCGTCACTCTTGCCGCCCAGGTTTTGATGCCCACCTCGTCGCCGAAGTATTCCTCATTCGGACTTCCCCAGGTGAAATTGCCTTCCACGCTCCAATGGTTGGAAAATTCGTAGCCCGCGCCAAGCGCTAGGCCGGAGCCGAAAAGCCCGTCGAAATCCCTTTCGAAAGGCGCACTGAAGGTGGAAAATCCCAGACCCGCGGTGAGATAGGGCGACGGGCCTTGTGGCTGGAAATAGTAAGCCACGCCCAAACCGCCAACGCCGCTGGCAAACGTGTAGCTCTGGCTGGACCCGTCGGCGAATTCATTGGTATGGCCGAACCAGGCCACTTTGCTCATCCAAAAGAGCGCCACCTGGTTGCTCGGCGCATAGCCGATTTTGAAATCCGTCATGAGCGCAAATTTGTTTTCGCGGTTCATTTCTGAATCCGGGTTCGAGCCGAAATCGGAAAATGTGGTATAGGGCTTGTAGGTTGCCAACCCGCCGCCGGCGCCAATGCCGATAATAAAGCCCTTGCGCTGCCCATCCCAGGCGAATGAAGAGTTAGTGAAACTGACCATCATTCCGCTGATCAAAGCCAGAATAAATGCGTAACGTTTCATGAGATTCTCCACAATTTGAAAGTGATGCAGTTTTATTAAACGCAATTTGATTGTGGGGCCCGTGTTCAGCGGCAAATCAAACCACATGCCAGGCGGTTGACGCTTACTCAACAAACTCTAGCAATCTGATATTCATGAATTTAGTGCTACCAATACGGAGAGCCGGAAAAGCAGAGAGAATCAGGAGTGTTGGTTTTTCTAAACGCCAACGTTGAGGAAAGGAAACACCGGTGGGAGAATATGATACATTGTAAAGAGTTCGGGTGTAGAGGGAGAATATGTTTATGGCGAACAATTCAAACTGGTATATCGTGGTATTTCATCGTACCGGCAAATACACACTAAACACCGTCCCCATCCCGGGATCGCTTTCGACTTCGATGTGCCCGTGATGGCCTTCGACGATTTTTTTGACGATGGCCAAACCCAGGCCGGTGCCGTTTTCCGTGGCGGTGAAATCCGGCTCGAAGATTTTGTCGAGCATGTCACGGGGCATGCCCTTGCCGGTATCGCTGATCTCAATGACGGCATAATCGTGCGGCTCCGTTTCGGTTGCGGCAAGATGCAAGCCTTTGGCGAGATTCGCCGTAAGGCTGATTTTGCCGCCGCGGGGCATGGCATTGACGGCGTTGGAGAGGAGATTTTCCAGCAGAACCTTGATTTGATCTTGATCCAAGCCGGCGGTCTCGTTGTGGCCGTTGAGCTTGACCTCGAGTTCAACGTCGGGCGGGAGGTTTTTGGAAAGATGCTGCACGGCATCGCGCAAAAATGGGTGCAGTTCGATTTCCGTCAGGTGCAGCTTTTCGAGATTGATCAGTTTCATGAAATTGCGCGTCATCAACCGCAGCGCTTCGATGCGATCGGTGATTTTGGCGGTATAACCGTCATAAACCGCGGCAGATTCCGGCGAGCGCTCGCGATATTCCATTTGCAGGCGCTGCTGGGTGAGCAGAATGCTGGTGAGCGGATTTTTAATGTCATGCGCGATGCGCTGCGCCATCTTGCCCCAGGTTCTGGCCTGGTGAATTTCCAGATCAACGGATTTGTCGAGAAATTGTATCAGCCAATGCGGCCGGGAATGGCCTTTGATTGTCAGCGGATCCGCGATCACATGAACCACGCGCTCTGTTCGTTCTGCGGCGCAAGTTATGTTGATCTCGCGGCGGTGATAGGGCGGTTGCAATGAGGCTTGCAAAAAGGCCAGCAATTCGTCATGATCGAAAACTTCAGTGAAATGGCGATCTTTCCGGGAATTCGGCTCAGGCTGTTGCAAGCAGGAGAAGAGACGGTGATTACTTCGCAAGATGCGGCCATCGGGTTGGAGAAACATCAAGCCGCGGGAGTCGTCCATAAAGACGAAATCCTGCAATGCGCCTGATAGCCGAGAACGGTCTCGCATGCGACTGGCAGAAGCAATCAAAACGAGAGCCATGCTGATCGTAACCAATATCAATGCGGGTTTGCCGTAGCGAAAAAAAAGATAAAACTTGTTTTCCACCATACGCAGCAGCAACGTCTTGCCATTTGAGACAACACGGATGCTGGAGGGCTCGCCGACTTCTTTTGGGATTCCCCCCAAATATTTTGCATCACTCATAAATGCCCGGATTTCAAGATCGGGACCCAATACATAAAAAGCCTTGTCATTATGAGCGACGATTTCACTAAGCCCGTCGCCATCGGAATCTCGCAGCGGCGCCAGTAAAAATTCCCCGACCGAAAGTTTGCGGCGTTTGATCACTCTGAACTCACGATCCATTACCCATATTTCGTCAGGGTGGCGAAGAGCGACAATCTCGAGCTTTCCATCACGGTCAATATCCATGACGAAGTGGCCGCGAAACTGATTGGGGAACTCGATCTGCTGCAGGCTGCGCCAGGTTCCCGGCTCGATAATTTCAAAACTGGAGGTCAATGGATGCTTGGCGGCAAGCGTACTGCTGCGCGCAATGAAATCACGCCGGCCATCGCCGTTAAAATCAACGAAATTCAGGCTAGCCAGACTCCAGGCCTCACCGTATTCTTTTGACCAGACGATTTCAATTGGAAGGGAAAGTTTAAAAGCAATCAAGTAGGAGTGCCGATCATCAAAGCCCCCGGCCTGTGCGCCATTGTTGGGAGCAAAGCTTCGTACCAAAACTTCGGCAATGCCGTCGCCATCAAAATCATCGCAATGGCTGTCAAGGATCATTGCGCCCACAAGTTTTTGGGCAAGCAATTGGCCGTCCGGCAGCGAGTGCACCAAAAGGCCTCGTGGCGCACGAGCCAAACCAGTGCGAATGACAGTAACGAGATCATTCCTGCCATCCCGATTGACATCGACGAGATGATAATCCGTAATCGCGGGATCCCATTCCAGCTCCCCCTCGGGTTCGCGCCGGGGATGGCCATTGCTGAGAAAAAAAGAAAAAAGCTTATTGCCCTCGATGTCGATAAAACTCAAAAACAGCGAGTCGTTGCGCATGAGCGTGACAGCCAGTTCTTGCTTACCGTCATGATTCCAATCCAAGGGCCTGACGTCCCAGATAAGCGCGGGAAAGTTGATTTGATCGACGACGAAATTCGCGTGGGTTCGGATTTGAAGGAAACTCGAGCGGGCACCGGTAACGGGATCGATGTCGTTGTGGGTTTTCAAAATTTCGTAGCGTCCATCGTTGTCTAGATCTTCCAAAACGACGGAAGGATCGTATGACGCGACGCTCTCAAGCCTGAACGGCAATTTGTCCGTATCAAGTGAATGAAGGGAAGATTGCGAACAACCACTGGCCAGGAAAGCCAATAGCAAAAGCCACGTGCGCCAAAATGCCATCATTGCCCCGAATTTTGACAGGCTCAGAGTTTTTTGATTTGATTTTTTAAAGGGATTGCAGGCTTTGGGTGTCAGCGAGGAGGCTGAACTGGAGAGAAAAATAGGACAATTGGGCCGGAAGTCAAGGGTTTTTTATTGGCTGTGGGGAGAGACCATGGCGGCAAAATGAGTGTTTGACATACATAGATTGCGAAGATTTCTTGTCGCGGCTGGGGTATCATATCAGCCTTGCCGTTTCGGACCGACTCGTCGCGACAGCATGACTCTTTTGCGGCAAAATCATTCGCATTACTTCTTTATCCCCAACATCTGCATCTTTTTCCACAACGATGTCCGGTTGATGCCGAGCGCTTCGGCGGTCACGATGATTTCCCAATCGTGCTCATTTAGCTTTTTCAAAATGAACGCGCGCTCGAAGGCGGCGCGGGCTTCTTCAAGGGTTTGTTCGCGGGATGTTGATTTTGCTGCTGGCGGTTGAGGCGTTGCAGCCTGCAATGCTTCGCGCAAGAGGGCGGCATCGATTATCCGATCGAACGAAAGCACAGCCGCGCGTTCGACCACGTTATTCAATTCGCGCACGTTGCCCGGCCATTGGTGATTTTGCAGCAGCGGCCAGACATTGCCGGCAAAGCACTTTTGCGAAAGGCCTTGCACCCGGCAAATCTCCTCCAAAAAATATTCTGCCAGCGGTTGAATATCCTCTTTGCGCTCGCGCAGAGGCGGCACGTGAATGGGAATGACGTTCAGGCGATAATACAAGTCACTGCGGAAATTGCCGTTTTCGATTTCCTGCTGCAAATCTTTGTTGGTTGCGGCAATGAGTCGGACATCCACCTGGCGCGTCTCCGCACTGCCCAGCATCATGACGGCCCCGTCTTCGAGCACGCGCAACACTTTGGCCTGCATCATCAGGCTCATATCGGCAATCTCGTCAAAGAACAGCGTGCCGCGATGCGCCTGCTGAAACCTGCCGGGATGATCGTGATCCGCGCCGCTGAACGCGCCTTTCTTGTAACCGAATAACTCGCTTTCAATCAAGGTTTCCGGAATGGCCGAGCAGTTCATGACAACAAAAGGAAACTCGGCGCGGCTGCTGTTGTAGTGAATCGCCCGAGCAACCAAATCCTTGCCCACTCCGCTTTCGCCGGTGATCAGAACTTTGCTGTCAACTGTCGCGGCGCGCTCGATCAGCGCGAACACATTTTGTATTTTTTCGTCGCTGCCAATCATGCGGTAACGCTGCTTGACTTCGGCCAGCAAGTGATCGCGCTGCTCGCGCAGCCGGCTGGTGTGCAGCGCGTTGCGGATGGTCAACAGCATGCGCTCTGCTTCCAGCGGCTTTTCGATGAAATCATACGCGCCCAGCTTGGTGGCCTCCACGGCGCTGCCAATCGTGCCATGCAGGCTGATCATGATTACCGGCAAATCCGGCTTTATGATCATGCTGCGCTTCAAAACCTCCAGTCCGTCGATACGCGGCATCTGCAAATCCAGCAGCGCGAGATCGACTTTTTCAGCGGCCAGAATATCGAGCGCCTCCTTCCCGTCGCGCGCCTCGCGGCAGGCGTATTTGTGGTACTCCAGAATTTCCCTCACGCTCTCGCGCAAGTGGGGATCGTCATCGACGATCAGGATGACGGGCGCTTCTTGCATGTTATCACCTCTCTCATGTTTCCCCAAGTAAACCTCGTGTTTGCAAAATGAAACGCGCGGCGGTTTAAACTGCATCAAAATGATCAATCCCGCCGCCAATTGCAAGCGCAGTGCCGCGCCCAAACCGAGATTGAGATTGCGCGACATTTTAAATTTGGTTACGTTGCGCCGATGGTTTCGAAAGGAGTATCCGTCTTGCAAACGGATTAACCGCAAGCAATCGCGATTCAAGAAAGTATGAACATCACACTAAATCCAGTCAAAGCGATCAACGGCCGCCTCACGGTTCCCGGCGACAAATCC
>SZPB01000024.1 GCA_030263535.1 Cytophagia bacterium CHB2 | reverse complement strand
AGCCCGCCCCGGCCAGCGCATCCACCCACGCATCGCAGGCGTTGCGCCAATAGCCGTTGTTCCGGTATTGGTTTTCGCTGCGGTGGACCAAACTGGCCGGGACGGCCGAGCCGCCGCGCGGCCGTGGCAACATCAATCGCGGTGTTGCCCGCGCCGATGACGAGCACATTTTCTCCAACGACACATTCCTGCATTTTCTGCAGGCGTGTGGGCATGATGAAATCCAACGCCTCGTATACGCCCTCCATTTCTTCACCGGGAATCCTCAGGGCCGCGGTTTTGCCCAATCCCACCCCAAGAAAAACGGCATCGTAATCGGCGAGCAGTTTCGTCACAGGCAAATTTGCTCCGATTGGCGTGTTGGTGCGGATGTCGATGCCGATTTGCTTCACGTATTCCACTTCCGCGAGAGCGAAATCTGTCGTCATTTTATACGCGGCAATGCCATAAGCGTTGAGTCCGCCGGCAATTTCTTTCGCCTCGAAGATCACAGCCTCGACGCCGTGTTTCGCCAATTCATGCGCGCACGCGAGGCCAGCCGGGCCCGCGCCGATCACGGCGACCCTTTTTCCGGTGTCGGCGCCGCGTTCAAAGAACTGCACGCCTTTCGCCATCGCGTGATCGGTGGCAAAACGTTGCAGCAATCCAATTTGAATGGGTTTCTCATTCAAACCATGCAACACGCAATCTCCTTCGCACAAGACTTCCGTCGGGCATGCGCGCGCACACGCTCCGCCCAAAATATTCGCGGAAAAAATCGTGCGCGCGGCCCCAAGCGGGTTGCGATCTAAAATCTGGCGAATGAATTTCGGCACGTCGATGTGCGTGGGACAGGCGCGCGTGCAGGGCGCATCGTAACAAAACAAACAACGCGAGGCTTCGAGCAGCGCTTCGTTACGGCTCAATGCCGGCGCGATGTCAGCAAAATTCCTTTCGAGTTGCTCGGGATTGAGAGGGGTCGGTTGAATGGCCATGGGAACCTTGCGTTTGTCATCATTCGAATGTTAAAAAATCTCACCGCAAAGATGCGAAACGCGCAAAGCCCTCTAAAAGCTCTCATTGTGAGTATTTCGCGAGCTTTGCGTTCTTCACGGTTGATGCTTTTGTTTTCGATCACATACTCTCGCTAAATCTCTTGCGCGGGATAAAACGCCCCGCGCCTCTTTCTGCGCGCAGGTCGCCGTCTTTGTAAACCAGTATGCCGTTTGCAACCACATGCGTCGGAACGCCGGTCACTTGAAAACCTTCGAAAATACTGCGATCAATTTTGTGATGCTGCGTCTTCGCGCTGATCGTGCGCGACTTCTTCGTGTCGAATACAACAATATCGGCATCGGAACCAATGGCAATTGCGCCTTTGCGCGGGTACATGCCAAAAATACGGCACGCATTCGTCGTGAAGAGATTCACAAATTCGTGTTCACTGATGTGCCCCGCGCTCACACCGTGATGCCACAACAGACTCATGCGATCTTCAATTGCCGCGCAACCGTTGGGAATCATCGTGAAATTGTCTTTGCCCATAGCTTTCTGCGCCATCGTGAACGCGCAATGATCCGTCCCGGTGGTTTGAATCATGCCGGCTTTGATGCCATCCCATAGCGCCTCGGGATTGCCCTTCGGTCGAAACGGCGGACTCATCACATACGCCGCGGCCTCGAAGTTCGGTTTTTGATACACACTGTCATCGAGCAAAAGATGATTGATCAAAGACTCGGCGAACACGTGGCGCTGCCCGCGCAAACGCGCGGCAATCACCGCATCGAGTGCGGCTTTGCACGACATGTGCACAATATAAACCGGAATGCCCACAATCTCTGCCATGCGAATAATGCGATTCGTGGCCTCACCTTCGACCTCGGGCGGGCGCGAGACGGCGTGATACTGCGGTCCAATTTTACCTTCAGCGAGTAGCTTGCGCTGCAAGTTCCACACAACGTCGCCATTCTCCGCATGGATTGTGGCAATGCCATTCAACTCTTTGATGCGCGAAAAGCTGTGATAGATTTGATCGTCATTCAGCATTAACGCGCCTTTGTAGGCCATGAAATGTTTGAAGCTGGTAATGCCGCGATCACGCGCGACGATTTCCATCTCCTTCGAGACTTGCTCGCTCCACCACGTGATGGCCATGTGATAGGAATAATCCGCGACCGCGACCTTCGCCTTCTCATCCCAATCTTTGAGCGCGTCGAGCAGCGATTGATTGGGATTGGGAATGCAAAAGTCGATGATCGAAGTCACGCCGCCGCAAAGGCCGGCGATCATGCCGGATTCGAAATCATCCGCGCTCACCGTGCCCATGAACGAGAGCGCCATATGCACATGCGGATCGAGCCCGCCGGGCATAACGAGTTGATTGCCCGCATCAACGACTTCGGCACCGCTGGGCACATCAAGTTTATCGCCAATCGCGCGAATCACACCGTCTTCGCAATAAACGTCGGCGCGATAGCGATCGGAGCCGGTGAGTATTTCACCGCCGCGAATGATGAGTTTTGACATGGTTGCTCTCCTTCATCTATCAGAATTGCTCATTAGAATTTTTCAAATGACAGAAACATGGTGGCCAGAAAAATGTTTACTATTCGCTTCATTCCACCTTCATAAATTGTTTCAAGAAAAAACACGCTATTGTTCCACAATAAACGTCTCTATGTTCGCGAAACTGAGCGCTTCAAACATGCAGCGAAGCTGATTCGGCTTCACCGTATGGCCGCCAACATTGATGGCGCGGAGGAAGGCGAGGTATTGGGGCATGGGAAGGCTATCCGTATTTTGAACTAAACAGCCCAGCTTGATAACGAAATTGGAAATCAACCGACGCTATAAGCGTTCATGCTCTATTATTTTTTACTTCCTACTTTTCGTTTTGACGACTGGTGCTTTCTTTTTAACTTTTTTGAACGCGCTTTTTTATCTGCAATTTTTCTTTGATACTTCTTAACATCCTTCAATTGTGACTCGGCGCGTTTGGCGCGCGATTTATTCTCGGCAGCCTCACGCTCCGCTACTTTTCGTCTTTCAGCTTCAGCCTGCGTAGCTTGGTGAGCTAGTTGCAGTGCAGCTAATTGGCGCTTCGCCGGAGATAAACGTTCTATTACCGATTCTATCGATTCCCCATATTTGTCTGCAAGGTTCCTTTCATATAACTCATGCTGCTCACTGATGTCGATTTTCGTCTGATCAATAGTAGAGCTAAAGACCTTCGCGATAGTTTCCTCATCTAAAACACTTACTCCCAACTGCGCAATCCCCCAGAGTATGGTTTCAAATGCGCGGGAGGCAGACGTTGGCTCATCCATATGGTAGAGTGTAGTTGTAAATCGCACAAACGCTTCCGGTTGCCATGTAATTCGTTTACCTGGTTCAAGAAGGTTTAACATTGAAGTGTTGCTGATAAACCAAGCAGGAGATTTTTCACTTTTTTGTGAAATGATATAGTATTTCCCATCGAGTTCATTCGCTATTATTACATACGCTTCGGCCTCTGGAAGAGCTTTTTTGTAAGCATCATCTATTTTATAGTCCACCTCTATTATGTCGGCTTTCTGCAGCCTTTGAATTATCTTTTGAATATAGTTTTCCCTATCCGAGAAATCAAAATCATGGAAACCAGGCCAGTCTTCATAAGAAACGACCTCAATTCCAATTTTCGATAAGGCATTTCTTAAATCGCTCTTCCTCGGATTCAGTGTTTGAAATATCTTAAACAGATAGCCATCCCAATCACATGAGTTTCCGGCTGCTTGCCATCTTATAAAACCTTCCATGAATTGATTCGATTTCTGGTAAGGGAGATCTCCTCTTGCGGCAGCGCCTATATGATAGCTATCGCATCCGTGTTCTTCTACGACCTTTCGTGCAAATTGCACATGGCTCCAGGTTTCATCAAAAAGTCTTTCAGTCGTGAAAAGGCGGATTCCGAGTGAGTGCAATGTCAAAAAACAATCCCTAAACAAGGCGTGTGTCTGTGCAGCTAGAGCAATTGATGGAATTTGCGCACTTGAATCTACTAACCATACGGTGTTCTTTGCTTGATGCAAACGTTCCATTGCAACATCACCGAAAGCGCCAAACGCATGAAATGCAAAAAATCCTTGAGAAATTCTTCCAAGATACTCACGTTCTGCTGATTCTGCCTTGACGAATGAATCCAGTGAAATAGCACAAAAAGCTTGACGTTTCAGGGCATCATCGTATCTCGCCGATGCTTCAGTAATAAACTTAATAATCGAACTAGGCACAGCATTTTCCCTGGGTACTTTTGAATTTGTAAAAAGCAGTGTTGCGAGAGTCAGCCCACCCTCTCGAAAGTAACCAGCGAGTGACGCTTCAATATCCGATGCAATTCCTTTTGCGTCTTCATGATCAATTTCTGGAAACTTTCGTTTTATTCTTAAGACCAGTGAATCATAAAAGCGCGCACGCAAATGCTGAAAATCCCGATTATTCTGTGAAATTATAAAGTTCGCTTTTTCACTGACCGTATACTTGTCTCCTTTTGTGTTAAACAAGCCTTGCAGAACCGTTTGCTCTCCAACGATTTGCGAAAATTGCTTAGTTAACGATGTTCCTTTTGGCCAGCCAGCGATTCGAAGACCTTCTTCTATTTCGAACTCTCCCAATTTAATCAATTCTGGTATAACGGCCTGGAGTGCCGCCGTTGCAATCTCGATTCTTTTTTGATTAAAATCACTCTCGGAATTTAGTTTGTTAAAAACGTAGAAGCCGGGTGCAGCAGCGTGTGTTCCGAGAGGAGAAGAAGAAATCTCAGCAATACGAGTTTGAATGTGAACGGCAGTCCTACTCTGCATAAATTCAGTTACAGTGTTGACCAATTGAAATAGATTTTTGTGATTACCATTTTTATTGCTGTACGTAACTACTCGAATTCTAAACTCCTCCAAATACTTCTGTTGATCCTGAAAGCTCACATCAGGAGCAATCCAACAAATGGGCTGAATGACACCTGCTCCCTTTTTCGCAGCACGCAAAATGTGCTGGATGTGAGGATCGGTTAAGGAATGCCCAATAATAACAACTGGTTTCATTTGAAAAACTGACGTCAGCTTGGTGCGCCAATATTCCCACGACTCCGAACTGCTAATCTCATCGTATTGACTAGAAGTCAGAACCAATCCTTGTTCAGACTTTAAATCGCCGTGCAATTTAAAAATTGCACCTGAGACAGTTGGGTGAAGGTAACTCAAGCTGTCTTCTGAATTACTATAAACGCGATATGCAACGCCCAACTTTGCCAAGCTCGTCTGAATTTCATCGTCATAATTTGTAGTCAAGTATACCTCAATCGGCCACCGTGCAAGCATTTCATAAATTTTCGCCGTCTCAGTTGGTTTGAGCTTCTCATCAAGAGAACTGATCAGTTTCTTAATGCCGATCGCTCTCTGAGCCTGTTCAAAAACTTTTGCAAAGTCTTTCTTCGCATGTGCTTCCTTCAGTTCTGGAAGCAGCGAGTATTGCCCCTCTACCTCGACTAGTTGAATTGCGAAATTTGCAAGCCTTTTCGAATCGGGATAGCCCATCTCAATTGATGGACCACTTCCAACGAGAACCCACGCTTTTCCTAACCTCAAGTACTCTATAAGAGTGCTGTCCATATTCCAATCTTCCCAAATTACATCTTCCCAAGACAGTTTCTAAAATCGCCGATTGAATTGTTTGAACGAAATCTTGACCTATGCCCCCTCAACCTCCCCCAAAACCTTATCCAATGTCTCACACACGAAATCCGCATCGCCCTTCGTAATGCACATCGGCGGTTTGATACGTAGCGTGTTGCCGAACAAACCGCCTTTGCCGATGAGCAGGCCGTTGTTCTTCGTGCGTTCCATCACTTCGGCGGTTTCACTCGTGGCCGGCTCTTTCGTCTTGCGATCTTTTACCAACTCCACGCCGAGCATCAAACCCAGGCCGCGCACCTCGCCGATCAAGCGGTGTTTATCCATCAATGCCGTGAGTTTTTCTTTCAAATAATTGCCCACCATCTCAGCATTGGCTTGCGTGCCGTCTTTGTCGATCACTTCCAGCGTTGCCAATCCCTGCGCCATCGAGACCGGATTGCCGCCGAAGGTGTTGAACCAAATTTTTTGCGCCATCACATCGGAGATTTCGCGACGCGTTGTCACCGCGCTGATGGGCACGCCATTGCCCAGGCCTTTTGCCATCGTAATCGCGTCCGGCGTGACGCCCCAATTTTGAATGCCCCAATAATGTTTGCCCGTGCGGCCAAAGCCGGTTTGCACTTCATCGGCAATGTACAAGCCGCCATATTTTTTGACAATGTCATAAACAATCTTGAAATATTCCGGCGGCGGGGTCACGGTGCCGCCCACGCCTTGAATCGGTTCGCCGATGAAGGCCGCGATTTTGCCGCTGGTGTTGTGTTTGATCACGCTTTCAACGTCGCGCGCGCATTGCACATCGCATTCGGGATAAGTTTTATTGAAGGGGCAGCGATAACAGTAGCCGGGCGCGACATGATGAATATTGCCCGTGGTCGGAATTGGATATTTCCACGTGCTGTGCCCGACCAGGCTCATGGTTGCGAGGCTCGCGCCGTGATAACCGTTGCGCAGCGCCAGCACATCGAGATTGCCGGTGAACAAGCGCGACATGGTGATGGCCAAATCATTCGTCTCGCTGCCGGAGTTGGTGAAGAACGTCACTTTCAAATCCGGAGCAGGCATTTTCTCAGCAAGCTTTTTTGCCAGCAGCGGCATCGCAGGATGCAAATAGATCGTGGTCGCGTGCTGCAATTTATCCATCTGCGCTTTGGTTTTGGCAATCACCTCAGGATGGCAGTGACCCACACTGATCGTGACAATGCCGCCGAGCGCGTCGAGATATTGCCGTCCGGTTTCGTCGTAAAGATATTGCATGTGGCCGCGCACCAGATTGATCGGCTCGCGGTAATACATGAAGGTGGCGGTGGGCAGGTACTCTTTACGAAGAGCGAGTACTTCATCGCGGCTCAATTCCGGCTCGGCGTTTGCGCCTGGCGTGTTTTGGCCGTTGGTGTTTGACGAAACCTGCCGTGATTGAGCAGGGGCAGAGGGGGAGACTGTTTTGGCTGGCATGGCCGGCTCCTGATCGGTGAGGGTGATTTTTACTGCGCTTGACGAGAGGAATTTATGCGCGCTGGCGAAAAAGACGCATCAAGGTACAAAACCGCGTTTGGAAATGCAAGGGAGTATTGGCGAATCCCGGCAAACGCCGGGCACTTTTAATAACGATGAACAGCTTTGGCAGTGGGCGTGTATCGTCAGAGGCGGCCAACTACCCGTTTACCTTCCGTAGCCTTTCCTCTTGACTTTTCACGAGGGGTTTGGCTTATTGACGCCATTCTTTCCCATTGGCTGAACTTGATCAAGCACGACCGGGGCATTGCAATTCCATTTTTTGAAGAAACCAGCGGCGATTGCAGAATACATAAATCAACAAAACAAGCGGTTCTCCTTTTCCCAGAATTGAAAGGCTCAAGATGCCACGCTATTTTGTGACAACCCTGCTCCTGCTCAGCATGATTTTGTCGCATCACGCGGCAAATGCCCAACAAGATGCTGCTGTTTCTTCCGATCCAAGCACGGAAGTACGTGTGCCGGGCAGCCGCTACCAACGCGGCGGCTTGCACAAGTTTTTCTTCGGCGCGCATTATCGTGACGTGTGGTCGACTCCGATAAACGTGCCAAAACTTGATCTGAATACGTTTGCCGGCGGTCTGACGCCCACGAAAAAAGGCGGCGGTATGCAAACCAAGTCGCTACGGTTTGATGCCGGCGATGGCCGCGAGTTTGCGTTTCGTTCGCTGGATAAAAATCCCGGCGCAACGCTGCCGCCCGAGTTGCGCGAGACGGTTGCGGAAGATATTGTGCAGGATCAAATCAGCAGCGCACATCCCTATGCCGCGCTCGTCGTGCCTGCCATTGCAAATGCCGTAGGCGTGTTGCACGCCAATCCCATTCTTGTCATCATGCCGGACGATCCGCGCCTGGGTGAATTCCGCGAGGAATTCGCAAACATGCTCGGCTTTATCGAAGAACGCCCGGAAGACGGCCCCAACGGGCAAGCCGGTTTTGCCGGCTCGAAAAAAATTGTCGGCTCGGATGATTTGTTTCTTGAGCTGCAGGAAGACAACGATGATTTTGTCGATGCGCAAGCCTATTTGCGCGCGCGTTTGCTGGATATTTATCTGGGCGACTGGGATCGCCATCCCGATCAATGGCGCTGGGCGCGCTTCGAAGAAGGCAAGAAAAAAATCTGGCAGCCGATTCCGCGCGATCGCGATCAGGCCTTTGCCAAGCTGGACGGTTTATTTCCGTCGTTTGCCGAACAACGCTACGTGGTCAAGCAGCTTGAAAATTTCGCCAAGAACAAGCCCGATATCGTGAGTTTGACCTATTCCGGTCGCCATACCGATCGTAAGTTTTTGCCCCGGCTTAACGGCGAAGAATTTCATAACGTTGCAAACCAGTTTGTTGCGAGTTTGACCGATTCCGTCATCGAGCATGCCGCGCGCCAACTGCCCGAGCCGGTCTACCAGATCAGCGGCCCCGCACTGGAGAGCAAACTCAAACAGCGCCGCGATTACATGAAGGAAGCCGCACACCGGTATTATCTTCATCTCGCAAAATATGTCGAAATCAAAATGAGCGACACGCCGGAGTATGCCGAAGTCCATCGCGATAGCGATGAGACGATGACGATAAAGATTTTCAAGTATGACAAGGACACCGGCGAAAAGAAAGATGATTTGCTGTATCGCCGAACCTTCAAACGCGCGGAGACGCGCGAGGTTCGTCTGTTCATGATGGGCGGCAAGGACAAAGTCGTGCTCAGCGGCAACGCGCGCAAAAGCATCGCGGTGCGCATCATCGGCGGCAAAGGGGAAGATGAAATTATCGATCAGTCAAAAGGCAAAACCGTTGTCTACGACGTCGCAGCGAACACGCAGATCATCAAAGGCCGCAATACCCAATTGCGGCTCGGCAAAGTCGATTCGCTTGTGAATCGCCATGAGGACAAACCGCTGAAGCCGGATTATGGATTCGAAGGCAAGCCGATTCCATTTCTGGCGTATACACCGGATGATGGTTTGTTTATTGGACACGGCCAGGCGCTGTATCACTATGCCTTCCGAAAAAATCCCTATGATTACAAGATGACATTCCGCGGCAATTTTGCCTTTGCCACCGGCGCATTTCGCGTGCGCTACACCGGCGATTTTGTAGAGGTATTCAACGGCGTGCGGCTCGGCGTCGAAGCCAATGCCGCGGTGCCGCGCGAAGTGCGCAACTTTCACGGGCTGGGCAATCAGGCGCCGCGCTCGCAAAGCATTGCCGGCGCAAACGACCTGGTCGATTTCTATCGCGTCCGCTCGCATGAATTCATGTTCAAACCTTCCCTGCGCTTTGATGTGAGTCCGCGCACGCATATCGCCGCCGCCGGCGCGTTCAAGTATCTCAACACTGATTTCGAAGACAATACGTTTATCGAACAAAGCCGGCCTTACGGCGTCGAGGCGGCATCTTTGCTCGAACTGAGCGGCCGCATTGAAGTTGACTTGCGCGATCTTCCGGTCGCCACGTCCAAAGGTGTTTATCTGGGCGCTGGGGTAGCGCATTTCCCCAAAGCGTTTGACAATGACAGTTCCTTTACCAAAAGCTTCGCGGAGGCCCGGCTTTATGTCTCGCCCGTAAAACTGGTCACATTCGCTCTGCGCGCCGGCGGTGAAAAAATCTGGGGCGCTTTTCCTTATTATGAGGCGGCGTATCTCGGCGGCAACGGCACGTTGCGAGGCTTTCGGCGTGAGCGCTTTGGCGGCGAAGCTTCGGCTTATGGCAGCGCGGAGATGCGCGTGTTTCTGTTTCGCACGAAAGTGGTTTTTCCCACGGACTTCGGCGTCTTTTTCTTTGGAGATGCCGGCCGCGTCTGGCTGAATGAAGACGAATTTAGTGATTGGAAAGATTTGCACACGAGCCTGGGCGGCGGCATATGGTTCGCGCCAATCTATCGCATCTTCACGTTCGCGATTGGCGCGGGAAATTCTTCCGAAGGCAAACTGATCACAGCCGGTGGAGGTTTTTCGTTTTGAAATGTTCCGCTACGGTTTAGCCATAACGACAACACTGTAGGCGATTAGCTTTTCAAAGTTAGAATAAAATTCTGAAAGTGTTTCGCCCACTAAAATGAAATCCCACCGAAAAGGCTTTTGCTTTTTTTGTGGGAGTTCAACTTTTGTGGGCGAAATCCACAAAGCTGCTCGAGGAGCTTCGATTTTCAGCTTGTCTGAGAATCGGTGTAGGCTGTTACCTTAATCTGTAGAAGTATTCTGTTGAAAAATCATCCCCTGCGGATCTTATGAAGTTCGAAGCCAACTAGCGAGTACTTCACAAAATGCTTGCCGAATGACAGGGCGAAGAGGGAAGCATATGTTGAGGTAACAAAGCACCGCTCTTCTTCCGATGCTGCAACTCCTCTCTCCAATCTTTTCGTTCCCCGCCTGTAAAAGTTCTTAAACACTTTGCTTAAATTCAATAAAGAACAAAACTCATGCCATTAAGTCGGGATTAAAACTTGACAATGACGCGGCTAATATTAAATTAGTGCGCTGTTGTTTAGCAAAGGTTGCGCCAATTCTTAATTCATTGCAACAATCGGCATATTGAAATGGCAATCACGATTGATGAAGTAAAACATCTGGCAAAGCTGGCAAAGCTCCGGTTCGAAGAAGAGGAGTTGCCGAAGATCGCGCAAGAGTTGGATGCCATTGTCGGCTACATGGAGCAACTTAAAGAGCTTGACGTCACGGACGTCCCGGCCACCTCCCATGTGCTGGATTTGTACAACGTTTTTCGCGCCGATAAAGTGGAGCAAGAGAACACCGCGCAAGATATTTTGCAAAATGCGCCGGCGCAAAAAATGGGATATTTCAGCGTGCCCAAAGTCATTGGCTGAAAGAAATCGAGCGTGACAGATTCAAACGATCGTTGATCAGGATTGTGCATGAAGGTATTAGGAGTTATTCCGGCGCGCTTTGCTTCGACGCGATTTCCGGGCAAGCCGTTGGCGGCCTTGTTGGATCGCCCGATGATTCAATGGGTGTACGAACGTGCGAGCCAATCCGCCACGTTGCATGAGTTGTGCGTCGCGACGGATGACGATCGCATCGCGGAAGCCGTTGCAAGCTTCGGCGGCCGCGCCGTCATGACGAGCAAGGATCATGCGAGCGGCAGTGATCGCATTGCGGAAGTCGCAAGCACGATACGGCCGGCGCCCGATCTCGTGGTGAACATTCAAGGCGACGAGCCGATGATCGATCCCGCCGCAATTGATTTGGCGGTCAGCGTGACTCTCAGCGACGGCAATGCAGAATTCAGCACGCTGGCGTGCCCGATTGCGCGCGCCGAGGAATTGCACGATCCCAACACGGTGAAAGTCGTGCTCGCGCAAGATCACACGGCGCTCTATTTCTCACGCTCGCCCATTCCGTTTTGCCGCGACGCGCAATCCGGCAAAGCATGGCTGGAATCCCATCAATATCTCAAGCACATCGGTATTTATGTTTTTCGCCATGAGTTATTGATGAAATTTGTGAAATGGCCGCCCGGCCACCTCGAGCGCGTCGAACGTCTTGAGCAATTGCGCCTGCTCGAGCGTGGCGTTAAAATTCACGTGGCGCGCACCGAGTATGAAGGCAAAAGCGTCGACACGCCCGCAGATCTCGAGGCCGTGCAACGCAGCCTGGGAGGCGCGAAAAGATAACCTTCGGCCGTTTCGTTTTCGTCAGGATAAGCAGTTGAGCAGGGAATTGCCTCTCTGCTCGTGAACAACCAAAAGCCGTTAAACCATCGGATCTTGAAACCAGGAAAGAAAGTGTGATGCCGAACAAGAACACCAAGTACATCTTCATCACCGGCGGAGTGGTTTCGGCTTTGGGGAAAGGTGTAGCCTCGGCGGCCATCGGCGTTTTGCTGAAAGCGCGAGGACTCAGCGTGTCGATGCTCAAGCTGGATCCTTACATCAATATCGATCCCGGCACGATGAGTCCCTATCAGCACGGCGAAGTGTTCGTCACCAACGATGGCGCGGAAACCGATTTGGATCTTGGCCATTATGAGCGCTTCATCGACCTGGACATGTCGCGGAAGAACAACGCCACCACCGGCCAGATTTATTACACCGTGATCACGAAAGAACGCCATGGCGACTATCTCGGGAACACGGTGCAGGTCATTCCGCACATCACGGATGAAATCAAGAATCGCATCGTGGATGTTGCCCGCGGAAACGGCGTTTACGATGTCGTGATTACGGAAGTCGGCGGCACCGTCGGCGATATTGAAAGCCTGCCGTTTCTAGAAACGATTCGGCAGTTTCGCCTGGAAACCGGCGTGGAGGATTGTCTCAACATTCATTTGACGCTGGTGCCGTACATTCGCGCCTCGGGCGAGCTGAAGACGAAGCCGACGCAGCACTCCGTGATGAAACTGCGCGAGATCGGCATCCAACCGGACATTTTGTTGTGCCGCCTGGAAGGCCATCTGTCTTACGACTTGCGCAAGAAAATCGGCTTGTTCTGCAATATGCCGGCAGAATGCGTCATCGAAGCCTGCGATGTTTCCTCGATTTATGAAATTCCGCTGATCTTCGAAGAGCAGGGCTTGGGCAACATCATCGAGCAACGCTTGCAGCTTCATCACGGCGAAAGCGGCGCGAGTCGCCGCGTCGATCTCGAAGCCTGGCGGCAGCTTGTGGATAAGATCAAAAATCCCCGGTACACGGTCAACATCGCCATGTGCGGGAAATATGTCGGCCTGAAAGATTCTTATAAAAGCATCTCCGAAGCCTTTGTGCACGCCGGGGTGGCGAATGACGCGCATGTGGAATTGCATTGGATCGACACCGAAAAAGTCGAGCAGAATGGCGTGCCGCCGGAATTCAAGAACATGCACGGCCTGGTGGTTTTACCCGGCTTCGGCAGCCGCGGCGTCGAAGGCAAAATCAAAATGATTCAAACGGCGCGCGAGCAAAAGGTTCCGTTTTTGGGCATTTGTCTCGGTATGCAGTGCGCGGTGATCGAGTTCAGTCGCAATGTGTGCGGCTTGCAGGCCAACAGCACGGAGTTCGAGGAACAAACTCCTCATCCCGTGATCGACAAAATGGAGACGCAGGTCAACATCAAGCAGATGGGCGGCACGATGCGCTTGGGCGCCTATCGCTGCGAGCTCAAGGCCGGCACACGCGCGCATGCAGCATACCGCGAATCGGTTATTTATGAACGCCATCGCCATCGCTGGGAAGTGAACAATCGTTACTTGCCGCAAGTGCAGGAACGGGGCTATAAAGTGAGCGGCATCAACCCCGAAACTAAGCTCGTCGAAATTATGGAATTGGAAAATCATCCGTGGTTCGTGGGCGTGCAATTTCATCCCGAGTTGCGCTCGCGCGCGCTCAGACCGCATCCGCTGTTTCGGGATTTCGTGCGTGCGGCATTGGAGTTTGCCATGAAGTAAGGCTCAGCCACCTTTTGAAAGAGGCGATCTAGGTCTGAGAAAGATAGGCTGAATCTTCTGACGCTTTTGGACGCGATTGAAAAATCGTAGCGTCGCAGCCAGAACCTGTACAACCATCATTTGCGCAATTGCAGCATCAAGATTTGAATGCAAGTGATAGCAGCCCCGCAACCCGGTTCCTTGAGATGATGTAAACTTTAAAAGCATAATAAAAAGAGAAACAAAATGACGCGAGTCGTTGAAGTCGGCAAGCTCAAAATCGGCGGTGAACACCCCATGGCGCTGATTTGCGAGCCTGTGTGATCGAGGACGAAAAGTCATATTCGAAACTCAAGAGTGAATGAAAATTCCGAATGCGGAACGCGCGACAATCGACACTCGAAAATTGCGCGATTACTGCCTCAATCCAAATCACGACGAAGGCAAACATAAAGCGCGTCTATTCGCAGCAGCATTGGGTATGACTGCTAGCGATGCTAAGGATTTACGCGACATATTATTGCGCGTGATTGCGACGCACGAAGATGCGCGGTTGGGACGACGTGATCGCTACGGCCAACGGTACCTGTTGGACTTTATGATTGAATGGCGTGGTCGGCGTGCGATGGTGCGAAGCGGATGGATTATTGAACATGGCAAGGATATCCCAAAATTGACGACATGCTACCCTTTATGAATTGAGAGGTGATTCATGACGGACACGATCAAATTGCTCGACGTGGTCGCACTGACGGCAGACCTGCCCGAATACAATTTACGGCGAGGGCAAGTCGGTACCGTCGTTGAGATTCTTGCCGAGGGGAATGCTTTTGAAGTTGAATTTTGTGATCGTGAGGGCCGCATGTTCGAGTCGATCGGCCTGCGGCCGGATCAAATTATGGTTTTACGTTACGACCCGGTCAACGGCAATTCAGAGAAGGAAACCGTTTTGGTCTAACTGAAAATTTGTTGCTTATCCGGCGCAGTATTTGAGAGGTGCTGAATGAATAAATTCCTTCGAATCCTATGACTCGCACCATCGACATCGGCAAAATCAAAATCGGCGGTGATCACCCCATGGCCCTGATTTGCGGGCCGTGTGTGATCGAAGACGAGAAAACCATGATGACGGCCGCCGAGCGCATTTGCGCCATTGCAGAGAAGCTCGGCTTCCCGTTGATTTTCAAGTCCTCTTATCTTAAAGACAATCGCTCCTCAGAATTGAGTTATCAAGGACCGGGCTTGAAAGCGGGACTCGCGCTGCTGCGCAAGATCAAAGAGCAGTTTCACGTTCCCGTCTTGTCGGATATTCACGATGCGCACGACGCCGAAGCCTGCGCCGAAGTTTTGGATGTGATTCAGATTCCAGCGTATCTATGCATGCAAACGACGCTCACGCTCGCTGTGGCGAAAACCGGGCGCGTGGTCAATGTGAAGAAAGGCCAGTTTCTCGACCCCGGCGATATGCGTAATGTCATTCAAAAAATCGAGCGCGCGGGCAATACCAAGATGATTCTCACTGAGCGCGGCGCTTGTTTTGGTTATCACAATCTGGTGGTCGATATGCGTGCGCTCGTGACCATGCGCAATCTCGGCTATCCGGTGATGTTTGATCCCACGCATTCGGTGCGCGTGTATGGCCTGCCCTCGTCGGATCCGCGCGGCGGCAAACCGCAGTTCGTGCCGGCGCTCACGCGCGCCGGTGTGGCCGCGGGCTGTGATGCACTGTTCATTGAAGCGCATCCCAATGTTTCAGAAGCCAAATGCGATGCCGCAAGCCAGTGGCCGCTTGACAAGCTCGAAGCGCTGCTGGAACAGGCAAAGACGATCGCAGAAGCCTCGCGAAAATTTTGGTGAAAATAATTACAGCCATTCCCCGGGCATTTTGCAGGCGCGCAAAGTGTAACGCGTTCTCACCTACACAAACGGTGAGAAAATATCCGGTTCAAACCCGTGCTTGCATACCGCCTGATTCCAACAGAATGGCGCGAATCCTTGATTGTTCATGTCATCCTTTCTGAATATCGCTCGCGAAGTGATCCGCATCGAGGCCGAAGCCGTGGCTGCCCTCGAAAGCCGCATCGACGCCAACTTCGAACGGGCAGTAAACTTGCTCTTTGACTGCAAAGGCCGGGTGATCGTTTCGGGCATCGGCAAAAGCGGCATTATTGCCCAAAAAATTGCGGCGACGTTGTCCAGCACCGGCACAGCCGCGATGTTCGTGCATCCCGCGGAAGCGGCGCACGGCGACCTCGGCATGGTGATGCCCGGAGATGTCGTAATTTGCATTTCCAAAAGCGGCACGACCCACGAGTTCTACTTGCTCATCTCGTTATTCAAGCGGCTTGAGATTCCTCTCATCGTCATGACCGCCAATCCGCATTCGCCGATTGCGGAGCGTGCGGAGGTAATCTTAGATATCAGTGTGAAACGCGAAGCCTGCCCGCACGATCTTGCGCCGACCGCAAGCACCACGGCCACACTCGCACTCGGCGACGCGCTGGCGGTCGCCTTGCTAGAAAAGCGCCACTTCACACAAGACGATTTTGCGCTGCGCCATCCGGGCGGAACATTGGGGCGCAAGCTGCTGTTGCGGATCGATGATGTCATGTATACCGGTGATCGTGTTGCGGCGGTAGGCCTCGCGGCTTCTCTGGATGAAGTCATTTTGGAAATCACCAGCAAACGCTTTGGCGCAACGTGTGTCGTAGATGAAAATGGCAAACTCGCCGGCATAATAACCGACGGCGATTTACGGCGGCTGTTGCGGCGCAAACAAGACGTGCATGATCTGGCAGCGCGGCAGCTCATGACGCCCGATCCGAAATCCGTACACGCCGGCACGCTCGCCGCAAAAGTACTGGAGATCATGGAGGAGCATGACATTATGCAGATGATCATTGTCGACGCCGAGCATCGCCCGGTGGGCATGGTGCATTTGCACGATTTACTGAAGGCGGGGATTGCTTGACGAGAAGCATGAACGGGAAATTCCGTTCGAATATGACCGAAGACTTCGTGATTATGAATAATTCGGATGGCAAATCTGCAGCAAGGCAACACTTCAACATCTCACTGCCATCTTGAGCATCGCCATGAGCCAGAAGCCGCTTGGGAAACGCCTCAAAAATGGCGCGATTTATTGGTTCATTCGAGTTTTGCTGTGGCTGATGCACCGGTTGCCGCGACGAGCCGCGCTGTTGTTCTTTGATCGCTTGGGACTTTTCGCTTTTCATGTGCTGCGCAAAGAACGTGAAAAAACGCTGCGGCATTTGCGCCTGGCGTTTGGCAAAAACCTTCGTGAAGCTGAGATTGTAAGCTTGGCGAAATCCTGTTTTCGCGCGTTGGGCCGCAATGCCGCCGAGGCCATGCGCCTGCGCCGGTTGCTGCACGATGGCCTCGGCCGTTGCGTGACATTCGTTGGCCGCGAGCATCTCGAGGCGGCGCTGGCCAAAGGCAAGGGCGCGATTTGCATCACCGGCCATCTCGGTTGTTGGGAGTTGATGGCGGCCTTCATTGCGCAACATTTTTCGCTTGCCGTGGTGGGCACAGCGCTTTATGATCCGCGTCTTGATGAAATTCTGGTGGCCGAGCGCAAACTCGCGGGTTATCACAACATTCCACGGCATGCGGGCGCCGCGCGCGAAATGTTGCGCTGGCTGAAATCCGGCGGCGTGTTGGGCATTTTGATTGATCAAGATACGCGCGTCGAAGGCGAGTTTGTTGACTTTTTTGGCCAGCCGGCTTACACGCCCGTCGGTCCCGTGATTTTTGCCGGGCGTACCCAAGCTCCGATCGTGCCGCTCGCGATCTGGATGAATGACGATTACTCACACACCGTCGAAATCCGGCCGGAGATTCCATTGCAACAAACCGGTGATGCGCGGGCCGATCGCGTTGCAAATGTGGAACGATGTTCAAAAGCCGTGGAAAGTTTTATCCGCGCCCACCCCGAGCAATGGGTGTGGATGCATGAACGCTGGAAAACGAAAATGCCGGTTTGAGGCCTGTGCCTGCACGGCTTCGTGGGCAGCCGGTAACCGGCAATTTTTTAGAATATCATTGCAATGAAAAAAAACGTATTGTTGCCAGCCGCCTTCACGCTTTTGCTGGCCGGTTGTCAATCCTCTCCGCAAACGGCCAGCACCTCAAAAGGATTTGACGGGCCGGAACAAGAAGGCTGGAATAGCAAAGTCACGGTCACAAGCGCGGGCCGCGTGGCTGCCATCGTGCAATACGGCCATATGGCAAAATACGCGAAAGAGCATCGCGTTTTGTTTGATGAAGGTGTCGTGGTTGATTTTTACGGCAAAAAGGGCGAGCATTCTTCCAAGCTTACTTCGGAACGCGGCATTTTGTACGAGAACAACAACGATGTCGAAGCCCTGGGTAACGTCATTGTCGTGTCTGACAGCGGCACGACGCTGCGCACCGAAAAATTACGCTGGCTGAATCAGCGTGAAAAAATTGTGAGCGACGAGTTTGTCACCATCACCACGGCCAAAGGCGATTCCCTTTATGGCAAAGGCTTTGAATCCGACGCCACCATGAAAGAATGGTCGATTCGGCAGCCGTCAGGCGTGAGCAAGAAAAAATTGAATTTGCCGAATCGGTAACACAGCGCGAAGAACATGTTTACACGAGCTTCTGACAATTCGCAACACCTTTGCAGCGCCAGCAGTATTTGTCGCAAACGGTTGTTGCGGATGAGATGCTTTTCTCTGGGCTGCCTGCTGCTGTTGCTGGGCGGCACGTCAGGAGGTTTTGCACAAACGCAACCAGGCCGCTTGCAATTGGTACACGCCGATTCCGGGCGCTCCGTGAGCGAGGGCGGCTTTTCCGTGACGGAGCTGATCGGCAATGTCAAATTCGTGCAAGACAGCTTGGAGATCGTTTGCGATCGCGCCCGCCGGATTCCCGAACGCAATCTCGTCGAGTTGCTCGGGAATGTTGAGGTGCAGGAGGGCAAGAAACGCTTGCGCGCCGCACGCGTAAATTATTTCGAAGATCGCCGCGTGCAGGAAGCCATTGGCAATGTCATCATGAATGACGAGTCCAGCGAATTGACCGCCCACAAAGTCACATACTTTGAACGCGACAGCCTGGTCATTGCCGAGCGGGAAGTGATCATGACGCAGCGTGACAAGCGCGTGCGGCTCACCTGCGGCAGAGCCGAATATCGCCGCCGCGATGAATATGCCAAAGCCACGATCACGCCGGTGCTGGTCGAGCTGGATTCCCTGGGCGAGGAGAACATGCGCATCACCGGCGACATGATCGAAATGTTTGGCGGAGGCAGCCGCGCCAAAGTTACCGACAAGGTTGAGATAACGCGACAAGAAACACGCGCCACATGCGGCGAAGCGGAATATTTTCGTGATGAAAAGCGTCTGGAGCTTAGGCGCGAGCCAGTCGCCTGGCGCGAAGACGAGGAAACCAAAGGCGAAACAATTGAATTATTTTTTAACGACGATCAGAAACTGGTGAAATCCGTCGTTTCTGGGAACGCCACGGCCACCTCGGCAATCGATTCGGTGCGCAGCGGACAGCGCATCAATGCCCTTTCCGGCGGCACGATTACCACGCACTTCAAAAACGAGCAAGCCGATCAAGTAGTTGTTGAAGAAACGGCAACAAGTGTGTATTATGTCGTCGAAGACGGCAAAGAAAAGGGCACAAACCGCGTGCAGGGTGATCGTATCACTCTCTTTGTGGAAAACAAAGAACTGAAACGTGTGTTGGTGCAGAGCAATCCCGGCACCTCGAATGGCAGATATGAGCCGGTGTTTTCGGCGGTTCCCGGCAGCGCTGCGCCCGGGCAAAATAAAAAAGCCGGCAATTGAAGTCGTCTGACAGCGCCGGCCTTGGCATATGAAAATTATAACATGCTGCGTTCCGAACGTCTAGTCAAAATCTATAACAAACGGCGCGTCGTCAACCAGGTCTCGATCGAGGTCAAGCAAGGCGAGATTGTCGGCCTGTTGGGCCCGAATGGCGCGGGCAAGACGACGACGTTTTATATGATCACCGGCATGATCCGGCCGACCGAAGGAAAGATATTTCTCGAGGACGTTGAAGTAACGGCCATGCCGATGTATCGCCGCGCCCAGCTTGGCGTCGGCTATCTGTCGCAAGAGCCCAGCATCTTTCGCCGGCTCACAGTCGAGCAGAACATTCTGGCGATACTCGAGACGCGCCCCATGTCGCAGCGCGAGCGGCGCCAGCGGTTATCTGAATTATTGGAAGAATTGGCGATCTCGCATCTCGCCAAAAATTACGCCTACACGCTCTCGGGCGGTGAGCGCCGCCGCGTCGAGATTACGCGCGCGTTGGTGACGAACCCCAAATTTATTTTGCTGGATGAGCCGTTTGCCGGCGTCGATCCCATTGCGGTGGAAGACATTCAGGAAATCGTGCGCGGCTTGAAACAACGCGGCATCGGCGTGCTGATCACAGATCACAATGTACACGAAACCCTGTCGATCACCGATCGTGCGTATTTGTTGTATGAAGGAACCGTGCTGAAATCCGGCACGACCGAGTATCTCGCCAACGACCCGGAGGCGCGCAAGCTGTATTTAGGAGACAAGTTTCGTCTGGATAGATGAAAGGAACTTCGGAGATGCATTCGACATGCTGAATTTATCGCAAAAACTGAGTCAACAGCTCCGGCAGTCGCCGCAGCAGGTATTGCTGTCCTCTCTGCTGCAATTGCCGACGATCATGCTCGAACAAAAGCTGCGCATGGAGATCGAACAAAATCCCTTGCTCGAAGTCGTGGATGAAATGGAGATGGAAACCGAGCAGGAACAGGAAGACGAGATTGAAATCGAGCTGGAGCAAAAAGAAGAAGAACCGCGCGAAGAAGCGCTGGCAGAAGTCAATATCAACGAAGAAGGCGAGAAGGAAAATCCGGAGAAGGATGACGTTGATTGGGAGGCCATTCTCGGCGACGAGGAGAACTACGAATACCGGGCCCCGCGCGACAACAGCGTCGAAGTGTACGAACAGCAAGAAGCTTCGCAAGAAACTCTGCCGGAGCATCTGCTCACCCAATTGCACATGCAGCGCCTGGATGACGAGGAAATCACCATCGGGGAATACATCATATGGAACATCAATGAGGACGGCTATCTGGCGTGCTCCGTGGAATTGATCACGCAGAATCTCGGCATGACCATCGAAAAAGTGGAAAAAGTGTTGCGGGTGATTCAACGTTTCGATCCGGTCGGCATTGCGGCGCGCACCCTGCAAGAGTGCCTGTTGATTCAGCTTGAAGAGAAAAACCCGCGCCACGAGCTGGCGATTAAAATCATCAAAACCTGTTTCGATGATTTTACCAACAAGCGTTTCGAAAAAATCGCAAAGAAGCTCGAGATCAGCCTGGATGACATCAAGGCCGCGATGGATGAAATCACCCAGCTCAACCCCAAGCCCGGCGAGGGCTATTTCTCCGCGCAGGATAACGCCATCGTGCCGGATTTAACGGTCGATCGTGACGGCGACGAATTTCGCATCATTCAGCACGATTCCAACGTGCCGCATCTGCGCATCAACAATCGCTACAAGGACATTTTGCTGAAGAACGCCAAGAACCGCCAGCAGGCGCGCGAGGCGCGCGAGTTCGTGAAAAAACGGCTGGAGTCGGCGCGTTGGCTGATCAACTCGATTCATCAGCGGCGGCTCACGATTCTGCGCGTGATGGAGGCGATTGTGCAGAAGCAGCGCGACTTTTTCGAGCATGGCAAGCAATACATCAAGCCGATGATCCTGAAAGATATTGCCGATGAAATCGGCATGGATATTTCCACCGTCTCGCGCGTGACCAACGGCAAATACGTGCAAACCGAGCACGGCGTTTTCGAATTGAAGTATTTTTTCAGCGAGGGGCTGCGCTCGGATGACGGTGATGAGGTGTCCAACCGCCGTATCAAGCAGCGGATTCAAGAGATCATCAATGCCGAGTCGCCCCACAAACCGTTGAATGATCAAACCATCGCCAACATCCTCAAAAAGGAAAATTTCAACGTTGCGCGGCGCACCGTGGCAAAATACCGCGAACAAATGATGATCCCGGTTTCGCGCCTGCGCCGCAAGATTTGAACACATAAGTTTGCTGCAATTCTCATCCGCACGCGCTGCTTGCGATGTCCAATCCCGGGACGTGCAGGCGTATGAGGCATAAACAACATTTACAATTCATGGTTGTTGTATTTTATCCAAAGGCTCCACATGTTTCCACCGATTCACGCCACGACGATTCTGGGCGTGCGCCACAAAAATAGTTGTGCGCTTGCCGGCGACGGCCAGGTCACCTATGGCGATACTGTCTTGAAAATGAGCGCCAAAAAAATTCGACGTTTATACAAGGATTCCGTGCTGGTCGGCTTTGCCGGCGCCGCTGCCGATGCCTTCGCACTGTTTGAAAAATTCGAAGAGCGCCTGGACAAGTTTCGCGGCAATCTCAGCCGTTCCGCCGTCGAATTGGCGAAAGAATGGCGTACCGATCGCTATTTGCGTCGCCTTGAAGCACAGCTTGTTGTGATGGACAAGGAAAAAACCTTTGTCATTTCCGGCACCGGCGATGTCATCGAACCGGATGACGGCATCATCGCAATCGGCTCGGGCGGCGGTTATGCCATGGCCTCCGCGCGCGCGCTGGCGCGCTATTCGAATCTCTCGGCACGGCAAATCGTCGAGGAGGCGATGAACATTGCGGCGGATATTTGCATCTACACCAACAAAAACCTCATGATCGAAGAACTTAATTATGGATAAACTACTATTCGGAGAAAAAGCAGCAGTGGACGAGATGGAAAAACTAACGCCACGACAAATCGTGCTCGAGTTGGACAAATACATTATCGGGCAGGATAAGGCCAAACGTTCGGTGGCAATCGCATTGCGCAATCGCTGGCGCCGGCAGCATGTTCCGGAAAATCTGCGCGAAGAAATCATGCCGAACAACATCATACTCATCGGGCCTACCGGCGTGGGTAAAACTGAAATCGCGCGGCGGCTCTCGCGTCTGGCAAAAGCGCCGTTCATTAAAGTCGAGGCTTCCAAATTCACCGAAGTCGGCTATGTTGGCCGCGACGTCGAATCCATGATTCGTGATTTGACGGATCTCTCCGTTGCCATGGTGCGTTCCGAAAAAACGGCGGCAGTGCAGGAACAAGCGGAAAAATTGGCGAATGAGCGCCTGCTCGATTTGTTGATTCCCAATACCCGGACGCGCAAAAAAGCGGCGCCGGCGCGCGAAATCAACGACCTAAATGATGATGCCGCCCCTGACAGCGATGACGAAACGGAAAATGAGGCCGAACAACGCCGCCAGCGGACGCGCGAAAAATTCCGCGACCAGCTCTTGAGCGGAAAACTCGAAGAACGCCTGGTTGAGCTGGATGTCTCGGCCGACAACATGCCCATGATGCAAGTCATTACGCCCATCGGCGTCGAAGAGTTGGGCATCAACCTGCAAGATTTGGTGGGCAATATGTTGCCCAAGAAAGTGAAGCGCCGCAAAATGACCGTAGCCGAGGCGCGTGTTCACCTCACCCAGGAGGAAGCCGGCAAGCTGATCGACATGGATCAAGTGGTGAAGGAAGCCATCTCACGCGTGGAAAACAGTGGCATCGTTTTCCTTGATGAAATCGACAAAATCGCGGGTGTCAAGAACACCGCCGGCCCCGATGTTTCGCGCGAGGGCGTGCAACGTGATTTGTTGCCGGTGGTAGAAGGCACCAATGTGTTCACGAAGTACGGCATGGTGAAAACGGATCATGTGCTATTCATTGCCAGCGGCGCGTTTCACGTGTCGAAGCCTTCGGATTTGATTCCCGAGTTGCAAGGCCGTTTTCCGATTCGCGTCGAGTTGAATAATCTGACGGCCGAAGATTTTGTGCGCATTCTCACCGAACCCAAAAACGCGCTGATCAAACAGTACATTGCCATGCTGGCAACCGAAGGCGTCGAGCTTGAATTCGACAAGAGCGCCATCAAAGAAATTGCGGAAACCGCGTTTCGGGTAAACGAAAAAACGGAGAATATCGGCGCGCGGCGTTTGCATACGGTATTGAGCGCGTTGTTGGAAGAGATTCTCTTCGAGGTGCCGGATAAAAAGACCGATAAGATCACAATTACGGCAGACCAGGTGCGCACCACGCTGAAGGAAATTACTGAAGACGTCGATTTGAGCCGCTATATTTTATAGCTTTCTTCGAGGAATGGCGTATGAAAAAAGATTTTCTGAGCATTGCCGATTTCACGCCGAAAGAAATTTGGGCGCTTTGGGATCTCGCAAAAGAGTTGAAGGCCAAACAAGAAGCCGGCGAACCGCATCCCTATCTGCAAGGCAAAACGCTTGGCATGATTTTCATGAAGCCCTCGACGCGCACGCGCATTTCGTTTGAAGTGGGCATGTTTCAGCTTGGCGGCCATGCGCTTTATCTCTCGCCCAGTGAAATCGGCCTGGGCAAGCGCGAAGCCATTGCCGATGTTGCGCGCGTGCTCTCGCGCTATGTCGACGGCATGATGGCGCGTTTGTTCGACCATGAACACATTGTCGAGCTGGCAAAATACGCCAGCGTGCCTGTGATCAACGGTTTGACGGATCTTCTGCATCCCTGCCAGATCGTGGGCGACATGTTGACGATACTCGAGCAGCGCGGCAGCTTTGACGATCTCGTGGTGGCCTACATCGGCGACGGCAACAATGTCGCCAATTCCTGGATCAACATGGCGACCAAGATTCCATTCACCTTTCGCATTGCCTGCCCCGAGGGGTATGAGCCCAATGCTGAGATTGTGGCGCGTGCGCGCCGGGCAAATGTTGGCCGCATTGAGATCGTGCGCGATCCCGCGGTTGCTGCGCAGGGCGCAGATGTTCTCTACACCGACGTGTGGGCGAGCATGGGACAAGAGGCGGAAGCAGAAGAACGCAAGAACGTTTTCAAAAACTATTTGATCGATGGCAGGCTCATGGCAAAGGCCAAACCGGGCGCAAAGTTCATGCACTGCCTGCCCGCGCATCGCGGCGAGGAAGTCACGCATGACGTCATGGAAAGCCCGGCCTCGATCATTTTCGAGCAGGCGGAAAACCGGTTGCACATTCAAAAAGCGATACTCGTCACGCTCATGGGCAAACAGTCATGAGTGCAGCGTTTCAGCCGCCCCGCGCCGCCGAAGCCTTGATTGACGTTGTTCCTTATGAAGAAAAGTATCGGCAGCTCTGGGATGACTTTGTTGCGCAATCCAACCAAGGCACGTTGTTTCATACACGTGCCTTTTTAGCTTATCACCCGCCCGATCGCTTTACAGACGCATCATTATTGTTTTTCAAGAAAGAAAAACTGTTAGCCGTCTTTCCAGCGACAAATCTCCGCGTCGAGGCGACCGAGCTGTTGCGATCGCATCCCGGCGCTTCGTTCGGCGGCCTGGTTACAACGCTGGAAATAACGATGCGCGAACTCGAACACCTCATTGGCCAACTCCTCGCTTACAGTCGCAGTCAGCAGTATTCGGCAATTGAGCTTACCCTTCCACCTCACATTTATTTTTCACACGCTTCGCAAGAGTTGGAGTTTTTATTATATCGTGCAGGTTTTCGTTATCATCAGCGTGAGCTAACCCATTTTCTCGATCTCCGCTCGTTTAACCAGAATTTCACTGAATTTTTTTCAGCAGAATTTAATCGTAAGATTCGTCGCGCCCGGCAACTGGGCGTAACCACCGTGCGGGAATGTGATGATTTGCCGCAATTCTATCACATCATCGAAAAGAATCTACAGGATAAACACAAGACTTCACCCGTGCATACGTTGAAGGAGTTGTTCGACCTTAAGCAACGTTTGCCAGAGCGTGTGCGTTTGTTTGCGGCTTATGTGCAAGACAAAATGATTGCCGGCATATTATTGTTCATCTGCAATGCCCAGACAGCGTTGGCGTTTTACATCAGCCAGCTTGCTGAGTATCAACAATACCGTCCGGTTAATTTGCTATGCTATGAAGCAGCGCAATGGTGCGCCGAGCAGGACCTGGTTTATTTTGATTTCGGCACCTCAACGCTGCGAGGAGAGATCAATTGGGGGCTGGTTGATTTTCGCCAAGCCGCCGGTGCACAGGCCGCCTTCCGGGATCGCATGAGGTTAGAGTTCTAAACTCAATACCGTTCACTTAACATTTCGTTCGTAGTCCCGGTCCCTTGTGGGCCGATGCTAACGCAAATAATTTCAATCTTCCTGCGGTGCCCACAAGGGGGGCAGGGCTACTAAGTGAACGGTATTGGTTCTAAACTCCGTTTTTTTCTTGGCATTTTGTACCTCGGATCATTAGATTTGCAAAAAATTTTTGCACAGTGCGATGCTATTTTATTCTCAACAGCAACTGGTCTCCTGCTTTCGCCAATATCTAGGCGATGATCTCGTCGCCCTCATTCTCTTTGGCTCGCGCGCTCGCGGTGACGCGAGGCCGGATAGCGATTATGATATCTTTCTCTTGGCCAGAAATCTCCCGGAGCGGCCTTTGGAGCGCCTTCTTTTTGTACGCCGCGCTATTGCTGCAAAATTTGAAGAAAAGATTGCCATAACCGCGCGCACACTGGAAGAATTCGAACGCGGCTTTCCTTCGCTGTATCTTGATTTGGGCCTGGATGGCGTCGTGCTTTACGACACCGGTGATTACATGAGCCGTAAACTGCAGCACATTCAGGCGATTATTCGGCAGGCCGGGTTGGAAAGAAAAAAGCTTGAACATGAGCTGAGCTGGGAATGGAAAACCCCGCCTAAAGGTCCTTGGGAAATTACCTGGGAAGGTTATCGTGAGCTCTGAAAATGACGCTGCCTATCGACTGCGTTTGGCAAAAGGCTTTCGACAAGAGGCAGAACAAGATCTAAAGCTGTAACGTTGGCGTTCGTGTGTGGACAATGCGCAGCTCTCGGTTGAAAATGCCGGCAAGGCGATTATTGCTTTGTTCGAGCCGGTCGAGCGAACGCATAATCCAGCCATCAAACTTCGTCAGTTGGTGCAAGCAAATCGCGTCGCCTCTGCCTTGCGTGATGAGTTCAACGCTGCTTTAAGCGTCTTCGATCAACTCGGTTTTGAAGAACATTTTATGACGGACTATGGTGATGAGGAAAACTATCGTGACCCGTGGTCGCTTTTTACCGAGGAAGATGCCCAAAAAGCAGTAGCTATCATGCAACAATGTTTGACGGTCGCAGAACGATTCTATGGTTTTTATTACCCCGCTCCGCCTGCCGTAAAATAGTCTTAAAAACAACATGCCGGCCATCCACCGTATTCTGCACCTTGCGCCTTTCAACACTTCGGGCGTGCCCATCACCTTTGTGCGCGCCGAGCGCCGCCTGGGCTTTGACAGCCGATTGATCACACTCGCGCGTGATCCGCGCGGCTATGAGGAAGATGTTTGCCTGGAGCTGCCATTTTTGGATTTCATTGGGGTGCGCTGGGCTAAAAAGATTTTTTCAAGCCCGGCGCGATTGCAAGTGAACAACCAGCGCCGCGCAACCCGGGCAAAACCGCCCACCTGGCAGCCGCATTCGCATCCGGAAAAATGGCTGGTGCAGTTTCGCGAATGGTGGTGGACACCGAAAATTCAAAAGACTCTGCGCGAGGTCGATTTTTGGGATTTCGACCTCTATCAACTCGAGGGCGGCCTGGAGTTTTATCGCGACGGCCGTCTCGTGCAAGAGTTGCAGCGGCGCGGCAAACAAATCGTTTGTCTTTACACCGGATCCGATTTGCGCACGCGCGGCATTGTGCCGCCGATCGACGATTGCGCGAATCTGCGTTTGACATTGGAATTCGATCATCTCGATCTTTATCCGGCGCTCACACATATTTTTTTTCCGTTTGAATTCGAGCGTTTTCACATGCGGCCGCCAGCGCATTCGGAGCACATCATCATCGGGCATGCGCCGACCAATCGCCAGGCCAAGGGAAGTGATCTGATTATCGCGGCATTGCAAAGCCTGTCAGCAGAGTTCAAAATTAAAATCGAACTCATCGAAGGCTTGCCGCATGCGGAAGCCATTCAGCGCAAGGCCCGTTGTGATATTTTTATCGACAATCTCGGCGACCTGGGCTATGGTGTCAACGCGATCGAAGCGCTGGCGCTTGGCGTGTGCACCTGCTCGAGCTTGATGCCGCATTTCAACGACAATTATCCCGATCACGGTTTGGTCGAAATCACGGCGCAGAACATCCAGGAAAAATTGCGCTGGCTTTGCCGCGATCACGAAGCGCGTGCGCGTCTGGGACAAAAAGGCCGCGCGTGGGCGCAGGCAAATCACGGCGCCGAGCAAGTGGTTCACCGAATCCATCATCTTTTGCACGAGAAGCGGCATGCGCCTCTTGTTCATCAATAGCATTCGCATGTTCGGCGGCGGCGAGGTGTGGATGCTGCGCACGCTGCGCGCCTTACAACAGTCCGGGCATCACGTTTGGCTCTGTTGCCGCCCGCAAACCGAACTCGCGGAACGCGCCAACGCGCACGGCATACCGCTCAAGACCGTCTCTTTTCGCAGCGATTTTGATCCCATAACTATTGCACAACTTGCGCATTTCATGGCGCGCGAGAACATTGATGTTGTGCTCACCAACATGGACAAAGAGCTGCGGCTGGGCGGCCTGGCTGCCCGCCTGGCAGGCGTGCCGGCCATTATTCCGCGCCGCGGCATCGATTATCCTCTCAAAAATCGCTGGCGCTATCGCTTCGCCTACAACGTGCTGGCCACGCACGTCATCGCGAATTCACAGGCCACCAAAAACGCGCTGCTGCGTAACGCGCCCTGGCTCGATGAGAAGCGCATCAGCGTCGTTTATAACGGCGTCGACTTGCAAGATTTCTCACATGCGAACGGCGAACAGATGCGGCAAAACTGGGGCATTCAAAATGGCGCGCCCCTGCTCGGTTTCGTTGGCCAGCTTGACGAGCGCAAAGGCATCTCTGTTCTGCTCTCTTCCTTCGAAGCGATTGTTCGGCGTGTGCCACAAGCGCGGCTCGTCATCGTTGGCGAAGGGCCATTGCGCGAAATGATCGAAAGCGAAATCCGCAGGCACGGCTGGGAAGATCGCATACGGCTCTCCGGTTTCTTGAATGATGTCCCGGCGGTGATGTCTGCCATTGATCTCTTGCTATTGCCCTCCTTTTGGGAGGGGTTTGGCATTGTGCTCATCGAAGCCATGGCGGCTGCCAAACCCGTTGTGACAACCGCTGTCAGCAGCATGCCGGAAATCGTGGACGAGGGTCGCACCGGTTTCCTGGTGCCACCCGGCGATGCAGCCGCATTGGCGGCGCGCGTTTGCGAATTGCTGCAAGATCAAACAAGGCGCCGTGCCTTCGGTCTCGCGGCGCGCGCCCGCGCTGAAAAGTATTTTTCGCTGAACACCATGATGCAAAAAATCGAAACCCTATTTGAGCAGCACGCCAAACGAAAAACATGGCGGCGAAACCGGTGATCAACTTCGACTCGCCTGCTTCATTTTTTTTGGCGCAAACACTTATCGAATTATAGCAGTATAGAATACAGCTTCACAACATGAGCCTTGGTGGCAAAGCAATCCCTTCGTTTGAATTTTAGAGATCCGGAGAAAATTCTTTTGCATTGGTGGAACCGTTTCGAGCAATTTTTCAAACGCCGCGGCCTCGCGGTTTTAGAGCGGATTTTTGTGCGTGAGGTGATCACACCGGCAATGGTTGATCCGGCCGCGATTCGCCGTATTCTCGTGATTCGGCAGCACGATTATCTCGGCGATTTTTTGCTGGCCACGCCGGTGTTGCGTGCGCTGCGGGAACGGTTTCCGCATGCGCATATCGGCGTGCTGGTGCGGCAGTATACCGCCGGTGTTGCAGCTCACAATCCGTATATTGACGAAGTTTTGACCTTTGAAGAACATGGCTGGAATTGGACGCCGCGCAAGCTTTGGCAGTTTTGGAGGCAGCTTCGTCGCGGATGGGATTTGACGATTGTGCTCAACACGGTTTCGCATTCGCTGACCAGCGATATTCTCGCG